>NZ_JBEAHS010000006.1:0-129892 GCF_040062505.1 Klebsiella sp. JN_Kp127 | reverse complement strand
CCCTCAGCCCGCATCCATGCGGGCTGCCCCGGCCTTCCGGGAACGTCTCAGCGATGTTGAGGCCGCCAGTACCGGCAGTTTCAGCAAGGCTGGTGAATAAATTAACGACGAGCCGTACGGCACCCAGGTCGGGTAAGCGAAGCGCCACCGACAAAACGATGGCTCCTCCGCTGACCTCACTTCATCCGGTGTTCTCCGTTGAGCAGCGCTTCGCGATCGAAAAAGCGCTGGATCACACCCTCCGCCATAAACGCCGCCCGATCGGACATATGGGCGATGACGTCGGCATCGTGGCTGACCAGCAGATAGGTCATGCCGTGCTCCTGTTTCAGGCGATTAAGCAGATTGAGGATTTCCGCCTGCACCGACATATCCAGCGCCGAGGTCGGCTCATCCAGCAGCAGGATCTGCGGACGCAGCAGCAGGGCTCGGGCAATGGCCACGCGCTGCCGTTGACCGCCGGAGAGCTGGTGCGGATAGCGGCGCGCGGCGTCGGCGGCCAGACCCACCTGCTCAAGGGCGGTGGTTACCCGCGGGGCAACGTCGCGGATGCCGTGGATCTGCAGCGGCTCCGCCAGGGTGCGCCACAGGGTGTGGTTGGGATGCAGCGAAGCATACGGATCCTGAAATACCATCTGCACATTGCGTCGCAGCTCGCCCTGAAAGCGGGCGCCCGGCGCGATGGCCTGGCCCAGCAGCGCCACGCTGCCGCGCCATTCGCGCTGTAATCCGGCGAGCACGCGCAAAATCGTCGATTTGCCGCAGCCCGAGGCGCCGATCAGGCTGAAGGTTTCCCCGGCGTCGACACGGAAACTGGCGGCGGAGACCGCCGTCTTCGCGCCGAATGTTACCTGTAGATCCTTAAGATTAACGATCGCCATGGGTCGTCTCCGTAAAGTCCTGGGTTCTGTCGAGGGTCGGCAGCATCTGACCGTAAGTGTGCGCATTCGGTCGGCAGGTCCACAGGGTGCGGGTATAAGGGTGCGTCGCGGTCGGCAGCGCCCGCGCCGGCATCTCATCGACCTGTCTCCCCTGGTACATCACCAGCACGCGATCGCAATGCGCGGCCACCAGCGGAAGATCGTGGCTGATCAGTAACATGGCCATCTGCCGCTGCGCGCACTGCTCCACCAGCAGCTCGAGGATCTGGTTGCGCAGGCGGGCGTCAAGGGCCGAGGTCGGCTCGTCGGCTATCAACACCTTCGGGTTATTGAGCAGCGCGAGGGCGATCATCACCCGCTGCCCCATCCCGCCGGAGAGCTCGCCGGGATAGCGGCTGAGGACCGTGAGATCCAGACCGACGGCGGCGATGGCGTCTTTGACCGCCTCGGCGCGAGCGCGGCGGCGGAGACGCTGATGCAGGGTTAACGCCTCCTCCAGCTGCGTCTGAATGGACTGCACCGGATTCAGCGCATAGCGCGGATCCTGCAGCACCATGGCGATATCGTTGCCGCGCAGTTCGCGCCAGCCGCGGGCGCTGAGGGTCAGCACATCGCGCCCCAGCACCTCCAGCCGTTCGGCGCTCACCACCCCGGGCTTGCGCACCAGGCCCATCAGCGCCCGGGCGGTCATCGATTTGCCGGAGCCGGATTCCCCCACCAGCGCCAGCCGCTCGTTGCCGAGGGTGAAGCTGACGTTGTCCACCACCCGGGCGGTGGGGTAGTCGACGGCGAGTCCCTGGACGGTCAGTCGGATGTCAGTCATGTTGCGGCTCCAGAATATCGCGCAGGCCATCGCCCAGCAGGTTAAACGCCAGGCTGGCGAGCAGGATCGCCGCGCCGGGGATGGCGGCGATCCACCACTGATCGAAAATCACCTGCATCCCGTCGGCAATCATCGCTCCCCACTCCGCCATCGGCGGGCGGGCGCCCAGGCCGAGAAAGCCGAGCCCGGCGGCGGCGAGGATAATGCCCGCCAGATCGAGCGCCAGCCGGACAATCGCCGACGGCAGACACAGTGGCAGAATATGGCCGACCAGCAGCCGCCGGCCGCGGATGCCCAGCATCTCCGCTGCGGCGAGATAGTCGCTATGGCGCAGGCGCTGAATTTCGCTGCGCGCCTGCCGGGCGTAGGCCGGCCAGGTGGTCAGGGCTAACGCCAGCGCGCCGTTGACCAGCCCCGGGCCGAGCATCGCCACGAACGCGAAGGCGAGGATCAGCCGCGGCATCGACATCACCACGTCGGTAAAGCGCATCAGTATCCGCTCCAGCCACCCGCCATAGTAGCCGGAGAGAATACCCACCAGCAGACCGACGGGCAGGGTAATGGCGGTCACCAGCGTGACCAGACCCAGCGCCGGACGGGCGCCGTAGAGCAGGCGTGACAGCAGATCGCGGCCGTAGCTGTCGGTGCCGAGCCAGTGCCCCGCGCCCGGGCCCTGCAGACGGGCGGCGGCATCCTGCCAGTTAGGATCGTGCGGCGCCAGCCACGGGGCGAACAGCGCGGTCAGCACCAGCAGAATCACCAGGGTCAGGCCGCAGAAGGCGGCGGGTGAGCGGCGCAGACGGCGTAAAAACAGATAAGTCGGCATCAGCGCACCCTCGGGTCGGTTAACCGCACCAGCAGGTCGGTCAGGTTATTGATCAGCACAAAACTCACGCCGATCAGCAGCGTGCCGCCCATGATCGCCGTGGTATCCCCGGCGAACAGCGCGGTGGTGAGGTAGCGGCCGATCCCCGGCCATGAGAAGACGGTTTCGGTGAGCACCGCCCCTTCGAGCATTGAGGTCCAGGCGAGGGCGGTCACCGTCAGCAGGGTGCCGCGGATATTGGGCAGAACGTGACGCAGCAGAATCGTCATCTCACCGGCCCCTTTGGCCCGCGCCAGCAGAATGTACTCTTTGTTCATTTCACTGAGACAGGCGGAGCGGGTCAGACGGGTGATGCTCGCCAGCGAGTAATAGGCCAGCACCAGCCCCGGCAGCAGCAGATGGCCGATAGCATTTTTGAAAGCCGCTGTATCGCCGGAGAGCCAGGTGTCGATCAGCGCAAAACCGCTGCGCGGCTCGACGGTGTACTGATAAATATCGTCGAGACGACCCGGGCCCGGCGCCCACTGCAGCCGGGCGTAGAACAGGGCCAGCATCAGCAGGCCGAGCCAGAATATCGGCACCGAGTTGCCCAACAGGGTAAAGGTGCGCACCGCCAGATCCCACGGCGAACCGGCGTAACGGGCGCACAGCACCCCGGCGACGATGCCCAGTACCGCGCCGACGATCAGCGCCAGGGTCGCCAGCTCAAGGGTCGCAGGGAAGACCGCCAGCAGATCGTGGAGCACCGGCTGGCCGGTGGCGCTGGCGATACCGAGATCGCCATGGGCCAGGTTGACCAGGTAGTGCCAGAACTGCACCGGCAGCGGCTGGTCGAGACCCAGCTGATGGCGAACCTGATCATAGGTCGACTGGCTGGCATGGTCGCCGACGATCTGCAATACGCGGTCGACCGGCGACAGCGCGGAGAGCGAGAAGGTGACCAGCAGCAGCCCGAACAGCGTCAGCAGCAGCGTCAACAGCCCCTGCAGCAGGCGGGTAAGATGAGTGGAAAACGATGGCATGGAAAATGGAAATTCCTGGTATATCAACATGGTTCCCGGCGGCGCGACGCCCACCGGGTCCGGGTGGAAAAACGGTCATCCGGGCAGGGCGAGACCGCCGTGCCCGGTAACATAACCCGCTTACTTGGTCACGTTATCGTACCAGACCATGTCGGCGTTCAGCCCCTGCTGATAGCCCTTCACGTTATCGCGCACCACGATCTGGGTTTTCCCCTGGTCAATAAAGACGTATGGCGAATGCTGCAGCAGGGTTTCCTGCATCGTTTTGTACAGGTCGAGGCGTTTCGCCGGGTCCGGCTCCGCCACCGCGGCGAGGGTGGCTTTATTCAGCTCAGGGATCTGCCAGCCGTTGAGCCCGGCCACGGTGCTGGATTTACCATCGTTCCACGCGAAGGCGCTGGCGTTGGAATGGGCATCAAAGTAGTCGGGGATCCACAGGCGGATCGCCGCCTGATGCTGCTTCGCGCGCACCCGGGCATAGACCTGGCTGCCGGCGGCCGGCAGGAGATCCACCTTCACCCCGCCCTGGGCGAAGCTGGCCTGTAGCGACTGGGCGATGGTGATAAACGGCGGTTTGTTCTCCACGTCGAGGGTGAAGTGCGCATCCTTAATGCCCGCTTTATCAAGGATAGCCTTAGCTTTTTGCGGGTCGAAGGCGAATGGATTGGTCTCCAGCGCCCCCGGCAGGCCGGCCGGCAGGAAGCTTTGGTGAATAAAGTACTGGCCTTTCAGCAGATTTTTGGTAATGCCCTCATAATCGACCAGCCAGCGCGCCGCCTCCCAGAAGGCCGGATTATTGAGCAGCGGGTTGGCGCTGTTGGCGGTATTAAACACCAGATAGTTCTGCTCGGCGGACGGGATGCTCAGCACCTTCACGCCGGGTTTATCCTGCAGGGCGGCAATCTGGTCAGCGCCGAGATCGCGGGCCACGTCGGCATCCCCTTGCTGGATCAGCAGGCGGCGGGAAGCCGGGTCGGGGACGTTTTTAATAATGATGCTCTTGATCTTCGGCGCGCCGGTGGGGGAGCTGGCGTTGGCCTCCAGCACGATGGCCTGATGCGGCTGGTAGACGCGCATTTTATAGGCGCCGCTGCCCGCCGAGTGCATCTTCAGCCAGTCGTTGCCGAAGTCGTTATTTTTCGCGTTCGGCGCCACCTGTTTTTCATCAACGATGGAGGCGATGGGGGTGGAGAGAATATTCAGCGCCACCGCCGGGCTGACGTCGGCAGTCCAGTGCAGCGTCAGGGTATGATCGTCAACTTTTTTCAGCTGGCTGGCGATGTTGTCCGGCTGCCAGCCGAGCACGTTGAGAATAAACGCTGGCGATTTATTCAGCGTCACCGCGCGGGTGTATGAGAAAATTACATCTTCCGGGCGCAGCGGATTACCGGAGGCGAATTTGGCATCTGGCTTCAGTTTAATGGTCAGGGTTTTCGCCGCCGGATCGGCCTGCCAGCTTTCGGCGAGGATCGGTACGATTTTTTCAGGGTTGTTGCGGTCCGGCTGCACCAGACGCTGGTAGAGGCTGGGGACCGTCTGAATGCTGGAGAGTTCGTTCGCTTCCGCCGGGTCGAGGCTGACGATATCGTCGAGACCCTGAGCGACCACCAGCGTGTTGGGCGGCGTGGCGGCATGCGCGGCGGCGGAGAGCGCCGTCAGTACCAGTAAAGGCAACAGTTTCTTGGTCATATGCAATCCCTGAAAAATGGTTATTTTAATTTTTTATGCCTCGCTACGTTAGGCCGCTTGCGAAAAGGCGTAAAGTCAAAATAAGGATATCCTTATGCTAAAAACGCATAATCAAGAACGACAGGTTATTGCCAGGCGTGCAGAAGCGCCTTTCTCGGCTGCGGGCTTCTTGCTATAACGCATTGTCTATTGCGAGGAGGTGGGTGTGCCGGAAATCAATGAGTTTGGCCAGCAGGTGAACGACCTTGTCCCAGGCTGGCAGGGGGCGCGAGTCCTGCGGCGAACGGCGTTAAATGGCCGTTTTTGTCAACTGGAGCCGCTGGACGTTGACCGTCATGCGGCGGATCTGTTTGCCGCCTATGCGCTCGGCGACAACAGCGACTGGACGTGGCTGGCGTCTACGCGGCCGGAGAGCGTAGCGGCGACCGCCCACTGGATCGCGGGCAAGGTGAATGATGATGCCCTGGTGCCGTACGCGGTGATTGACCTGCGTAGCGAGCAGGCGGTGGGTATCGTCAGCTATATGGCGATCGAACGGGAGATGGGCACGGTTGAGATCGGCCATGTCACCTGGTCGCGCCGGATGAAAAACACCCCGCTGGGTACCGAAGCGGTCTGGCTGTTGCTGAAGAACTGCTTTGACCATGGCTATCGTCGGCTGGAGTGGAAATGCGATTCGATGAATGTCGCCTCGCGCCGGGCCGCCGAGCGGCTGGGCTTTAGCTGGGAAGGACGTCTGCGGCAGAGGCTGGTGCGTAAAGGGCGGACGCGCGACAGCGATATGCTGTCCATCATCGACGGCGAGTGGCCTGCGCGCGATGCGGCGCTGCGGGCGTGGCTGGCGGCGGAAAACTTTACTGCCGACGGGCAGCAGATCAAACGCCTGGAGGCGTTTCGCTAACTCTGCAAAGTGAATGGGCAGAGCGCATCACGCCAGCTCTGCCCATACAAAGGCTATTTCTCGATCATCTGAATAATTTGATCCCGGTTAATGGCATGTTCATTTCCCGCGATATCCTCATAGGTGATTAACCCAGTATCGTCATCGACCTCCGGTTTTCCGTGGGTGATAATCATCTCACCATTTTTTTTCTCTAATACATAATCGCTGGAACACCCCGCAACGGTGAACGTTAATAATGCCAAACCGAATACTGCAACGAACTTTTTCATTGTGCTACCTGTTGTAAGAAAGCCACGGTGGGCCGCAGAATATGACAGACTAACCAGTTATCGAAAGTGGGTCATAATTAACACCGAATAAAGTATTAACATGGCGACTAAAGTAATAACCACAATACGACGTTCAAGGGGAGTGGCCTTTTTCTTAGATTCATCATCTGGTTTTGTTAACATAATATTCTCTCTGTTAGCCCTGTCAGTGCTCTCGATTCCGACACCGGCAGAGGTGTGTTCTCGGCAATATTGTCGGGATGAACGACTTGCTAGTTGTTATTTAATACCCAGAGTTAAAGTAACGATTCCAGTGATAACCATTCAAAGACCCGTTCAGGCATTTTTGGCTAACACAACATTAAAAATTTCATTTTTATGGCTGAAGCTGACTATGCCTGCCGCAGACAGCACGCTTATTATCTTTTCGCACGTAACGGATAAAAAATACCTGTTATTATCAATGATCCGGGGCTGGAAACGGCAAACCCCGGATGACGGTATTGAATGATTCTCACCAAAATATTAAAGAGGTCTATTTAATATGATGAGAATAAACATTCGCCATTAAGCTAATGTAATTTTGCAAATAAGCTATAGATTCGTCGGTTTACAAAATAAAGGTACCTTCAATAACCAGACAGGCTTCGCCTGAGAGTTCAACACGCCCGTTATCTTTGATGTGGCAGAATAGTTCTCCCTTGCGGTTGCCGCCTTGCTGGGCATGAAGCGTTTTTTTCGCCAGTTTCTCACTCCACAGCGGCGCCAGAAAAGTATGTGCCGAACCGGTGACCGGATCTTCGTTGACTCCCACCTGCGGACCGAACCAGCGAGAACGAAAATCGAAGGTCCGGGATGCGACAGTGACCACCACGCCACGGGTGTTGAAGGCATTCAAGGCGTTAAAGTCGGGTTTAAGCGCGTCCAACAGATCTTCGTCATCAATGACGACAATAATATCGGAGGCTTGCCAGGTTTCACCTGCGTCTTCAGCCAGTCCCAGCGCCTTGAACAATCCTTGCGGCGCGGCGATGGGTGACGGAACAACCAGCGGAAAATCCAGGGTATATTTTCCGTCATGCAACGTGACGTCCAGCGCGCCGCTGCGGGTGAAAAAACGCACCCGATCGCGCGCTTGTTGATTGAGCAGCACGCTGGCCGCAGCCAGCGTGGCATGACCGCAGAGATCGACCTCGACGGCTGGGGTAAACCATCGCAATCCGAAACCGTCAGGCTGCCTGACAATAAAGGCCGTTTCCGACAGGTTGTTTTCCATCGCAATGCGCTGCAGCACGCTATCTTCAGGCCACGCCTCCAGCAAACAAACCGCGGCGGGATTGCCGGTAAAGGGGCCTTGCGAAAAAGCATCGACCTGATAAAAGCGAATGCGCTGCTGTGAATTATTTTTCATTCATCACCTCAAGGTCATTATAAACCGTATATCGTGTTACCCCCAGGGCCTGAGCCGCCTGCTGCACGCCCCCGCGCATTTTAAAAATACCTTTCGTATGCATTTCAGCGACAATTTTCAAACGCTGCGCTTTTTGTATTTTTTTACCCGGCACTGAATATTTATCAATGATTTCCTGGATTGACTGATCGATCAATCCGCCTAAATTAAGATCGACCGCTTCTGCGGCCTCCGACGGCGATGGCAGCAGCGCGTCAAGGCTCTTGCGTATTTGCTCATAAGGCGAGGGGTCGACATTAATACAGAAGGCGATAAGCGGATATCCCTCTTCGCTGTAATAAATTGTCGACGCGCTATTGAGCGTTTTCCCTGAAGCGGTGACGGTTTTATAATCGCTTATGGTTCTCGGCTTGTTGTTATTCGTCTTCTGCAGAAGCAGCGCAAAACCGGTATCTTTTTCCGGGCCGGCTAATAAATGATCGCCATTACCCCTGCCGCTAACATGACCATTAATGATTTTGATAATGGAATGTTCAGGGGTAGTGAGATTATGCAACACCACCTCCTGATTCGCTGATAACGTTCCCGCCATGGCGTCCATGGCTGCTTCAAGCGGCCCGGCGATCTGTGCAACCTGCTGTGTGTACTCTGATGTCATGGATGAACCTCTGCTGGAATCGTGGTCAGGAAGCGACCCCGGAACGCTATTTTACCATGGGAGATACGCTGACAGGATTAAATTATACGCATAATGTGTAATTATCAACAAAAAGTTGAATTTACAATTCTGACAGCGTACCTTTTGCTGCGCAAAGCGTCAGCGCTCATGTCGGGTGCGTCTTTAGGTTATGGAAATATAATGAGAATTTTTGGCTTGATAGCCATTGCCGTTCTGCTGGTGGCCTGCGGGGTCATTCACCCCTTCGGCGACAAAACCATCTATCAGACTTATTCGGTATCCGATCGGCCGGGGCTGCACTGGCGCTATGACTGCATACGTAGCGCCCTGAAGCCGCAAGGCTATACGGCTGAGCGTATCTTCCCCGAGCAGAATGCGCCAAACTTGTTTGATATTTCGCAGCACGGCACACGAGTCGCCCAGATCGATATGTACCAGGTGACTGGGGCGAGGACGATAAGTATCACCCTGATATCCGGTGCAAAACAGGTGAATGCTGCTGTGGATAGCATTATACAGCCGTGCCTTGAGCGCTAAGGGATGCTGGAAAGGTGAGGAGTGTCCTTTCCACACGGGAAAGGACAAGCGTGGCCTATACGATTAGCGGCGAACCGGCGCGTCGCCAGCGACATAATACGCCGCGGTGCTGCGCGGCAGCGGCTGGCGGCCGCGAATGGCGTCAGCCATCTTCTCGCCGATCATAATGGTGGTGGCGTTCAGGTTGCCGGTGATGATCTGCGGCATAATTGATGCATCGACCACCCGCACTCCTTCCAGACCGTGGACCCGGCCTTCGCCGTCGACCACAGCCATCTCGTCGTAACCCATCTTACAGGTCCCGCACGGGTGGAAGGCGGTCTCGGCGTGGTTGCGCACAAACTCATCCAGCTCGGCATCGCTCTGGCAGTCAATACCCGGGCTGATTTCGCGGCCGCGATACTTATCCAGCGCCGGCTGGTTCATGATCTCCCGGGTGATGCGAATGGCGTCGCGGAACTCCTGCCAGTCCTGCTCATGGGACATATAGTTAAACAGGATCGCCGGATGGGCGTGCGGGTCGCGCGATTTCAGACGCACGTGGCCGCGGCTGGGGGAACGCATCGAGCCGACGTGGCACTGGAAGCCGTGCTCTTTCACCGCGTTGGAGCCATTGTAGTTAATCGCCACCGGCAGGAAATGGTACTGAATGTTCGGCCAGGCGAACTCTGCGCGGCTGCGGATAAAACCGCCCGCTTCGAACTGGTTGCTGGCGCCGATCCCGGTGCCGCCGAACAGCCATTCGGCGCCGATCTTCGGCTGGTTCCACCACTGCAGCGCCGGGTAGAGCGACACCGGCTCTTTGCACTCGTACTGCAGGTACATCTCCAGATGGTCCTGCAGATTCTCACCCACGCCGGGGAGATCGTGGACCACCGGGATATCGAACTGCCTGAGCAGCTCGGGGTTGCCGACGCCGGAGCGCTGCAGGATCTGCGGCGAGGCAATCGCCCCGGCGCACAGCAGCACCTCTTTGTTGGCCATCGCTTTTGACGGGATAGTGCTTTCCCCCTCCAGCCACTCGACGCCCACCGCGCGCTTGCCGGAAAAAATAATGTGATCGGTCAGCGCATGGGTGCGGATGGTCAGGTTGGGGCGACCGCGCGCCTGGTCGAGATAGCCGCGGGCGGTGCTGGCGCGACGGCCCTGCGGCGTCACGGTGCGGTCCATCGGACCAAAACCTTCCTGTTGGTAGCCGTTGAGATCGTCGGTGCGCGGATACCCCGCCTGCACCCCGGCTTCAACCATCGCCTCGAAGAGCGGATTATTGCCGGGCTTCGGCGTGGTGACGCTCACCGGGCCATCGCCGCCGTGATAGTCGTTGGGCCCGATATCGCGGGTTTCCGCTTTCCGGTAGTAGGGCAGGCAGTCGAGATAGCTCCAGTGTTCCAGTCCCGGGGCGGCGGCCCAGTTATCGAGGTCCAGAGCGTTGCCGCGAATGTAGCACATGCCGTTAATCAGCGAGGAGCCGCCGAGCCCTTTACCACGCCCGCACTCCATGCGGCGGTGGTTCATATAGGGCTCCGGTTCGGTCTCGTAGGCCCAGTTGTAGCGTTTGCCCTGCAGCGGGTAAGCCAGCGCGGCGGGCATCTGGGTGCGAAAATCGAACCGGTAGTCCGGGCCGCCGGCCTCCAGCAGCAGGACGGTGGTGGTTGGATCTTCAGTCAGTCGTGTCGCCAGAACGTTGCCGGCGGAGCCGGCGCCAATAATGATGTAGTCAAATTGCAAAAAAACCTCCCGGTTAAAATATGGACTGGAATTTACCCATCTCAACCTGGATGGACTTCACCTGGGTGTAACTCTGCAGGGTCATCACGCCGTTCTCGCGGCCAATACCGGAGTGCTTATAGCCGCCGACCGGCATCTCCGCCGGGGATTCCCCCCAGCTGTTGATCCAGCAGATGCCGGCTTCCAGCTGATGAATGGCGCCGTGGGCGCGGTTCAGGTCGGCAGTGACGATACCCGCCGCCAGACCGTAGTCGGTATCGTTGGCGCGGCGGATCGCTTCTTCTTCGGACGCGTAGGTGAGGATGGACATCACCGGGCCGAAGATCTCCTCGCGCACGATGGTCATCTCATCGGTGCAGTCGGTAAACACCGTCGGGGCCACCCATGCGCCGTTGTCAAAGCCTTCGCCCTTCAGCACGTCGCCGCCGCACAGCAGGCGCGCGCCTTCTGCTTTGCCTTTGGCGATGTAGCGCAGCACATTGTCACGGTGCGGGAAGCTGACCAGTGGGCCAAAGTTGGTGGTTTCATCGAACAGATCGCCCGCGCGGATGCGGCCCACGCGCTCAACGATTTTCTGCTCAAACGCTGCCATAACCTTCGCGGGAACGAACACTCGGGTGCCGTTGGTGCACACCTGGCCGGAGCTGAAGAAGTTGGCCATCATGGCGATGTCGGCCGCGAGATCGAGATCCGCATCGTCGAAAATAATCAGCGGCGATTTACCGCCCAGCTCCATGGTGACCTCTTTCAGCGATGAGGCTGCGGAGTTGGCCATCACCTTTTTGCCGCTGGCGACGCCGCCGGTAAAGGAGACTTTAGCGATGCCCGGATGTTCAGTCAGGTACTGGCCGGTCTCCGCACCCACGCCCGGCAGGACGTTAAACACCCCGTCCGGCAGGCCCGCTTCGCTGTAAATTTCTGCCAGCCTGAGGGCGGTGAGCGGGGTGACTTCGCTCGGTTTGAAAATCATTGCATTGCCGGCGGCCAGCGCTGGCGCCGATTTCCACAGGGCGATCTGGATCGGATAGTTCCACGCGCCGATCCCGGCCACCACACCCAGCGGTTCGCGGCGGGTGTAGACGAACGACGTCTCGCGCAGGGGGATCTGACTGCCTTCCAGCGCCGGGATCAGCCCCGCGTAATACTCCAGCACGTCGGCGCCGGTGACGATGTCCACGGTTGAGGTTTCGGAATACGCTTTACCGGTGTCGAGGGTTTCCAGCTTTGCCAGCTCGTTGTTCCGCTCGCGCAGGATATCGACGGCGCGACGCAGGATGCGCGAGCGTTCCATGGCGGTCATCGCCGCCCAGATTTTTTGCCCGCGCCGCGCGCTCTCAACGGCGCGGTCGACATCCTCGCGTCCGGCAGCCTGAACGGTCGCCAGCACCTCGCCAGTGGCAGGGTTGATGGTCTCGAAGGTGCGACCGCTGGTGGCCGATGTATAACCACCATTAATATAAAGCTGCTGTTCTGCCATTCGGGACATAACGCCTCCTCGGTTATGGGTTCGGTAAATGCTGACGAATAAAGTGGCTGGTCAGCGACTGCGCCAGCGTCTTATCCAGCGGTTTGCCGCTGAGCGCCGCCCGCAGCCACAGGCCGTCTATCAGCGCCGCCAGCCCGTAGCCGGCCTCCTGGGCCTGCTCGCGCGGCAGCTCGCGGCGGAACTCGTACACCAGGTTTGACAGCAGGCGGCGGCTGCTCACCTGCTGCAGGCGGTAGAGCATCGGCTGGTGCATGCTGCTGGCCCAGAAGGCCAGCCAGGCCTTCATCGCCGCGCTGCTGATCTGCGTCTCATCAAAGTTGCCGCCGACTATCGCCTGCAGACGCTCTCCGGCGCTGCCGTCCGGCAGGGCGTGCAGACGGTTAAGCACCGCGTCGCGCAGCTGGCTGGTGATGTCGCGCATGGTCGCTTCCAGCAGACCATTTTTGTCTTTGAAATAGTGACTGATGATCCCCGTCGATACGCCCGCCCGCCGGGCGATCTGCGCGATGGTCGCGTCGTGCATTCCGACTTCATTTATTGCGTCCAGCGTGGCGTCGATCAGTTGCCTGCGCCGGATTGGCTGCATCCCCAGTTTGGGCATTTTTGCCACTCCATTCATCAGCGTTGGTTAACTATTAAAGCGGTTTTTGATTGGACGTTCAATATAAAATGTGTCTTAATTGTTACGTTATTGAATTTTAATAGTTACAAAAACAGTGGGGATACTGGATGACAGATCTTTCGCAAAACAGAGAAAAGGACAAAATCAATCCGGTGGTTTTTTATACCTCGGCCGGACTGATTTTGTTGTTTTCCCTGATGACGATCTTTTTTCGCGATTTTTCTGCCGAGTGGATTGGGCGCACCCTGGACTGGGTGTCGAAAACCTTCGGCTGGTACTATCTGCTGGCGGCGACGCTGTATATCGTCTTCGTCGTCTGCATTGCCTGTTCGCGCTTCGGCTCGGTGAAGCTCGGGCCGGAGCAGTCTAAGCCCGAGTTCAGCCTGCTGAGCTGGGCGGCGATGCTGTTCGCCGCCGGGATCGGCATCGACCTGATGTTCTTCTCGGTCGCCGAACCGGTGACGCAATATATGCAGCCGCCGGAAGGGGCGGGGCAGACCATCGAGGCGGCGCGCCAGGCGATGGTGTGGACGCTATTCCACTACGGACTCACCGGCTGGTCGATGTATGCCCTGATGGGCATGGCGCTGGGATACTTTAGCTATCGTTATAATTTGCCGCTCACCATCCGCTCGGCGCTCTATCCTATCTTCGGGAAAAAGATTAATGGCCCCATCGGCCACAGCGTCGATATCGCGGCGGTGATCGGCACCATCTTCGGCATCGCCACCACCCTCGGCATTGGCGTGGTGCAGCTCAACTACGGTCTGAGCGTGCTGTTCGATATTCCTGACTCGCTGGCGGCGAAGGCGGCCCTGATAGCGCTGTCGGTGATCATCGCCACCATCTCGGTCACCTCCGGGGTGGACAAGGGCATCCGCGTGCTCTCCGAGCTGAACGTCGCCCTCGCGCTGGGGCTGATCCTGTTCGTGCTGTTCATGGGCGATACCTCCTTCCTGCTCAATGCGTTAGTGCTGAACGTCGGCGACTACGTCAACCGCTTTATGGGCATGACGCTGAACAGCTTCGCCTTCGACCGCCCGGTGGAGTGGATGAACAACTGGACGCTCTTTTTCTGGGCGTGGTGGGTGGCCTGGTCGCCGTTCGTTGGCCTGTTCCTGGCGCGCATTTCGCGCGGGCGCACCATCCGCCAGTTTGTGATGGGCACCCTGATTATTCCGTTCACCTTTACCCTGCTGTGGCTGTCGGTGTTCGGCAACAGCGCGCTGTATGAGATCATCCACGGCGACGCGGCCTTTGCCGGGGAGGCGATGCTCCACCCGGAGCGCGGCTTCTACAGCCTGCTGGCGCAGTATCCGGCGTTTACCTTTAGCGCGTCGGTGGCGACCATTACCGGTCTGCTGTTCTACGTCACCTCTGCCGACTCCGGCGCGCTGGTGCTGGGAAACTTTACCTCGAAGCTGAAGGACATCAACAGCGACTCCCCGAACTGGCTGCGCATCTTCTGGTCGGTGGCTATCGGTCTGTTGACCCTCGGGATGCTGATGACCAACGGCATCTCGGCGCTGCAGAACACCACGGTGATCATGGGGCTGCCGTTCAGCTTTGTGATTTTCTTTGTGATGGCCGGACTGTATAAGTCCCTGAAGGTGGAAGATTACCGCCGGGTCAGCGCCAGCCGCGACACTGCCCCGCGCCCGCTCGGCCTGCAGGATCGGCTGAGCTGGAAGAAGCGCCTGTCGCGGCTGATGAATTACCCGGGTACGCGCTATACCAAACAGATGATGGAGACGGTGTGCTTCCCGGCGATGGAGGAGGTTGCCCAGGAGCTGCGGCTGCGCGGCGCCGCGGTGGAACTGAAGAGCCTGCCGCCGGAAGAGGGCGAGAACCTTGGTCACCTCGATCTGCTGGTGCACATGGGCGACGAGCAGAACTTTATCTACAAGATCTGGCCGCAGCAGTACTCGGTGCCGGGCTTTACCTATCGGGCGCGCAGCGGGAAATCCACCTATTACCGGCTGGAGACCTTCCTGCTGGAGGGCAGCCAGGGTAACGACCTGATGGATTACAGCAAAGAGCAGGTGATCACCGATATTCTCGACCAGTACGAGCGGCACCTGAACTTTATCCATCTGCACAGGGAAGCGCCGGGGAACAGCGTGATGTTCCCGGATGGCTAGTCAGGGGAGCCCCCGTCGGGGAAAGACTGACGGGGGCGACGGGCCGTTACTGGTAGTTAAAAGCGTCCGGATGGTTGTCGAGGCTGCCGCTGAGGGCTGCAAACAGCACGGTTTTGCCATCAATGGACAGGGCGTCGCTGACGTTAAGCCAGGTCAGCTTCTCCTGGTCGGTTTTTTCATCGACCACCGAGTAAACGCCTGACATCTGTTTGGTTTTTTCCGACCAGATCACCGCGATACGCTCATGGCCGCAGTCGTGGGGTTTGCAGGCGCTTAACACCTGCCAGGATTCGCTACCCAGCTTCACCGTCTGCGCCGGCGAACCGGTGCCGCCGGTGGTCACCCAGGCGGGCAGCTGATGGCCTTTGACCATCTGGTTAAACGACGCCCGGGTGGCGGTATCGTGGGCCAGACTGTTCAGGGTGACGTCGCCTTGCGCCATGACGCTGGCGGAGGCGGCTAAGGCGATAATAGCGGTAAGCGTTTTAAACATGTTTCCTCCTGGACTTATTCCGTCCTCATAACAAGCCTCTTTATAGTGAGCGTAGATAATGATTAATGCAAACTATGACATAAATCCCGTGAATGATTAGCAGCGGTGCGCGCATGGACGTTACGCTAAGCGATATGCCATGATGCGGATTGATTAAAATTTTCCAATATATGCCCTTGTGATAAAGCAGTTAGCGAAATGGCATAGTTATTCAGGCGATAAAACATGGCGTATGTGAATCATCTACTGACGTTTATTGAGAGTAATCCGGCGCTGGCGGTGGGATTTAACCTTATTCTGCTGCTGCTCTCTGGCATATTTGCCCACCTTTTATGCAAGTTCTTGCTGATTAAAGTGGTGCGTAAGGTCTTCTTTGGCAGCCATAAACAGGACGTGCCGCTGGAGAAGGATCGACGCATCGCCGAAAAGTTGTCCAATTTCATTCCGGTTATTATCGTCTATTACGTTCTGCAGTTTATGCCAGCGATGCCGGCATCGCTGGTGACGGCGATTAATACCATCTGCGGGATCTTGTTTTTTATTTTTATGTCGGTGTTTTTCAACGAGATGCTGGATATTGTCAACAGCTCTTATCTGCGAAAAACCAAACGTAAAAATCATTCCATTAAGGGCTATATCCAGATAGGCAAAATCTTAGTCCACATCCTGGCGGCGATTATGATCCTCGCCGTGATGTCGAACAAATCGCCGATCATTATTATCTCCAGTCTCGGGGCGGTGGCGGCGGTGCTGATGATCGTCTTCCAGCATACCCTGCTGTCGCTGGTGGCGAACGTTCAGCTGTCGTCCAACGACGTGCTCCAGCTGGGGGACTGGATTGAAATGCCTGACAAGAACCTCAGCGGTGAGGTGACGGATATCGCGCTGCACACCATTACCATCCGTAACTGGGACAATACCATTTCCCGTATTCCCACCAAGAATTTCCTCACCGAGACCTATACCAACTGGCAGGCGATGTTCTCCTCCGGGGCGCGGCGGATCATGCGCAGTATCGCCATCGATCAGCACTCGGTGCGTTTTCTCAACCAGGAGATGCTCTCCTCGATGCTGACCATCCGCGGGGTAAGCGAGCCTCTGACCACGCTGCTTGACGGTCGCGATCCCGGCGGCGTGGCGGACCGCTGGTTTGTCGATAACGGCCTGACCAACCTGACCCTGTTTCGCCACTACCTGATGCACTATCTCGCCGAGCGACCGGATATTATTAAGGAGATGTATATTGTGGCGAGGACGCTGAAACCGTCGCCGTCGGGCATCCCGTTAGAGATTTACTGCTTTACCTCTTCGACGCTGTGGAAAGACTACGAGAATACCCAGTCGGCGATATTTGAGTACATTACCGCGGTGGCCGGGCAATTTTCCCTGCGCCTCTATCAGTATCCCGCCGGGCACGATTTCTGGCGTCTCTCCCAGGAGCACGCCGCCCGGGCGGGCCTGCCGCCGTCGGCGGAAGGCTAAGCGCTGAGCTGCTGGCGCCAGAGGGCGATCTCCTCCACCAGCCAGGCGATGAATCGGGCGACTTCCGGGCGGTTCTCCGCCTGCGGGGAGACGGTCAGCCAGTAGTGCCAGGGGTAGGGGACGGTGACTGCGGTGAGCTGCACCAGCTCGCCGCGGGCTATCGCCCCCGCCACCAGCGAGCGCCGCTCCAGCGCCACGCCCGCTCCCAGGCGAACCGCCTCCAGCACCAGGTTGGAGTCATTCAGGCGCAGGCCCGCAGGAATGATTGTCTTTTCCAGCCCCGCCTGGCTGCACCAGGCGTTCCAGGACTCCATGGAAAAAACGATATCGCTGGCGGCGATCGCCTGCGGGGTGGTCGGCAGGTCGCCGCCGCGATAGTGCGGCGCGGCCACCACCAGCTGTTCATCGGCAAACAGATGTCGGCTTTCCATCCCCTCCCAGTCGCCTTGCCCCATGCGAATGGCCAGATCGATACCCTCCTGCTGCAGGTTGACCACCGCCAGGCTGGTCAGCAGGCGCACCGCGATCTGCGGATGCCGCGCCTGAAAGCGCGCCAGCCGCGGCAGCAGCCAGTGGCAGCCAAAGGAGGGGAGCGTCGCCAGGGTCAGTTCCATCGTGCGGGGTTTGATCTGCACCATCCGCGTGGCGTCGGCGATGTGCTGTAACGCCTCGCGGATTTGCAGGGCATAGAGCCGCCCCTCTTCCGTGATGCGCACCCCGCGGCCGTGGCGGACAAACAGTGTGACGCCGACCAGGGCTTCCAGCTGTTTGATGTGCTGGCTGACCGCCGAATGGGTCACGCTCATCTCGTGGGCGGCCTGCGTCACGCTGCCGAGGCGCGCCACCGCCTCAAAGCTGCGCAGGCTGGCGACAGGGGGAAAATCTGCCATGGTCATCTCTCTTATCAGGGGGGCAATACGTTAACGTTACTACCGGGTTAGCGGGTTTTAAAGCCGCCGCGAGCAAACAGTGGACGGGCTTCAGGCGCCCTCAGTCGGTATAACACAGGGGAGACAGGCGGACTACCCCGTGGCGCTAATTTGTTAGTTTTTCTAACCTTTGCGGTAAGCATCCCCTGATATTCGCGGGGCGGGTTTTCCAGTAAGGTAAGCCAGCAACCCCTTTATCGCAGGCAGGAGTGACGATGAAACTCATTGGTATGATGGATTCACCTTATGTAAGACGCGTGGCGGTTTCTCTGGCGCTCTATGGCGTGGAATTCGAGAGCCTGCCGCTGTCGGTCTTTAGCGGCTTTGATGAATTCTCCCGTATTAATCCGGTGGTCAAGGCGCCGACGGTGGTTCTCGATGACGGGACACAGCTGATGGACTCCACGCTGATCCTCCACTATTTCGAAACGACCCATCCCGCCGGACGCCGGTTGCTTCCCGCGCATCCCGAGGCGCTGGCCCGCGACCTGCACCTGCTGGGGGTGATCCTCGCCGCCAGTGAAAAAGCGGTCCAGCATGTTTATGAGCACCGTCTGCGGCCGGAGGAGAAGCAGCATCAGCCGTGGATAGCCCGGGTGACCGGTCAACTGCTCGCCGCCTGTCGGGAATGGGACGCCCGGCTGGCAGACCGCGTTGCCGCCGCGCAGCCGGACCAGGTGTTGGTCACCAGCACGGTGGTCTGGTCCTTTATCCAGTTGATGATCCCGGCGGTGGTGTCGGCAGCGGCGTTTCCGCATATCCGCGCGCTGGCGGAGAAAGGAGAGGCGCTGCCGGCGTTTCAACAGTATCCGCTGAGTTAACGGCGGGGATGGCGAGGGGCGCCGCAGCGTGGCGCCCTGAAGCAGGAGAGGATCACCAGCAGACAAACCCGCCGTCGACCACCAGGTCTACGCCGGTGCAGAACGAGGCGGCGTCGCTGGCGAGGAACAGCGCCGGGCCGGCCATCTCTTCCACCTTCGCCATCCGCTGCATCGGCGTCTGGCTTTCAAACTCGCGGGTCTGGTGCACCATCTCCGGGCGGGTATTCATCGGCGTGGCGGTATATCCCGGGCTGATGGAATTGACGCGGATCCCTTTGTCCACCCACTCCATCGCCAGGCTTTTCGACAGATGGATCACGCCGGCTTTGGAGCAGTTATAATGCGCCTGGTCGAGGCCGCGATTAACGATAATCCCCGACATCGAGGCGATGTTGATAATCGACCCGCCGCCGGACTCCAGCATCAGTTCCGCTTCCGCTTTGCAGGAATTCCACACCCCGGTGAGATTGATATCGATCACCCGCTGCCATTGCTCGCTCTCCATCGCCAGCGCCGGATTGGCGTTGGCGATCCCGGCGGCGTTGACGGCGATGTCGAGGCGGCCAAAGCGGCTTTTGGCCAGCGCGACGGCGGCGCGCAGGTCGGCCAGCTGGCGGACGTCGCCGGTGTAGGCGCAGGCCTGGCCGCCGATAGATTCAATATGACTGACCGTTTCCGCCAGCCCGCCGTCGTCGCGAAGATCAAAACAGACCACCCGCGCGCCGGCGCTGGCGAGACTGCAGGCGATAGTCTGGCCAATGCCGCTGCCGGCGCCGGTAACGAAGGCGACGCGATCCTGCAGGCTAAACAGCTGTTGTGCAAAGTCTTTACCGATCATAATGATTATTCTCTTCAATATAGTGTCGAACGTCGGGAGCCTGACGTCCCGGATAGCGGCGCGTCGCGCCTAATCCGGGCTACCGTGCTCAGGACATAATCAAACCGCCATCGATATTAATGGTCTGTCCGGTGAGATAGCGGGCGTCGTCGGAGGCGAGAAACGCCACCAGGCCGGCGACATCTTCCGGCTTGCCGGCGCGCTTCATTGGAATGCCCTCGACCCACTCCGCCATCAGCTCGCCTTTGCCGTAGCGCTTCTGCTCGGTGCTGAGAATTTCGCCCCACACGCGGTCGTTGTAATCCCACATTTCGCTTTCAATAATGCCCGGGCAGAAGGCGTTGACGGTGATATTCCACGGCGCCAGCTCGTGGGCCAGGCTTTGGGTAATGCCGATCACGCCCATCTTGCTGGCGGCATAGTGAGGGGTGTAGATGAAGCCCTGACGCCCCTGGCCGGATGAGGTGTTGATCAGGCTGCCGTGGTTCTGTTTCACCATATATTTGGCCGCCTCGCGGCAGCATAGCCAGACGCCGGTGGTATTGACCGCCAGCACTTTCTCGAAATCGGCTTTTGGCATCCGATCGTAGTAATCAATGGTGATGACCCCGGCGTTCTGAATCGAGACGTCAATGGTGCCGAAGCGGGCGGCGGCCTGCTCATACAGCCCCTGCACCTGGGCTTCGTCGGTGACATCGACCTGCAGCGATAAAATATCCGCCTGATAGCGCTGACGCAGGGTTTCGGCGGTCTCATGAACGCGCTCGGCGTTGGAGACCATCACCAGGTTTGCGCCGTCGCGGGCGAAGCGCTCGGCAATACCCGCGCCAATGCCGCGGCAGGCGCCGGTGATCACCACCGTTTTGTTCTGGAAATCTCGTTGCATATTTTTTCCCTTTCGCTGAGCCGGGCACCAGGCCCGGCGGAAGATGTGAATCGTTGCCGGTTAGCTGGAGGTGGCGCCGTTGGGGGGGAGGGCGGCCAGTTTCTCCTCATGGCGGCGCATCAGGATGACCTTGCTCTGCAGCTTCTGCTGGAACTGGTCGACGACCACGGCGGTAACGATCACCACGCCTTTGATCACCATCTGCCAGAAGTCGCTGACGCCCATCATCACCATGCCGTCGGCAAGGAAGACGATCACGAAGGCGCCGATAATCGAGCCGGTCACCCGACCACGGCCGCCGGCCAGCGCGGTGCCGCCGAGCACGGTGGCGCCGATGGCGTCCATCTCAAACATGTTGCCGGTCATCGGGTGCGCGGTTTGCAGCTGTGATGCGACGATCAGGCCGACAAAGGCCGCGCACAGGCCGGAGAAGGCATAGACGAATATTTTCGCTTTCACAATCGGCACGCCGGCAAGGCGGGCGGCGGACTCATTGCCGCCGATGGCGTAGATGTAGCGGCCAAGCGGCGTTTTGGTGGTCAGCCAGTAGCCCAGCACCAGGAAGCCGATCATCAGCCAGATGGGAAGATAGACGCCGAGCAGAGTGCCGGAGCCGAGGGTGGCGAAACCGGTGTTGCCCAGCGCTTCCATACCGTTGAGATTCGGGTAGGTGCTCCCGTCGTTAAACAGCAGCGCGGAGCCGCGGGCGACGTACATCATGCCTAAGGTGCAGATAAACGGCGCCACGCCGAAGCGGGTGATCACTGCGCCGTTCACCAGGCCGACCAGTACGCCGAAGATCGCCACGCAGAGGATCACTTCCGGGACGTTAAAGAAGAGGATGTCGCCGTTCCACAGCGGCAGGCCGTTGGTCAGCAGCGCGCCCGCCACCATGCCGCAGATCCCCGCCACCGCGCCGACGGACAAATCAATGCCGCCGGTGAGAATGACCAGCGTCATGCCGATGGCCAGCAGGCCGGTGATCGCCACGTGCTGGGTCATGATCAGCAGGTTAGAGGCGGTCAGGAAGTTGGGTACCATCACGCTGAAGAATGCGATCACCAGCAGCAGGGCGATAAAGGTGCGGGCCTTCAGCAGGTACATATAAATCATATATTTCTGGTTCATGATGGATTCCAGCCTGATTAATCTTGAGGTGTTGAAGCCGCGATTAACTGTTCGCGGGTCACCGCATGACGCGGTAGATCGGCGGTAATGCGGCCATCGGCCATCACCAGGATGCGGTCGGCCAGGGCCATCACCTCATCCAGCTCTGAAGATGAAAACATCACCGCCAGCCCCTGCTGGGCCATTTTGCCGATCAGGTGATAGACGTCGGTTTTCGCGCCGACGTCGATGCCGCGCGTCGGTTCGTCGAGGAACACCACCTGCGGCTGGGTCATCAGCGCTTTACCCAGCACCACTTTTTGTTGATTACCGCCGCTCAGCGAGGTGATGGGCAAATTGGCGTCGCTGACCTTGATCGCCAGCTGCTGGATCATCGTTTTCACGCAGGTCTCTTCTTTTTGCGGATTCAACCAGCGCCAGGCGCGGCGAAACCCCTGCAGGCTGAAATCAGAGAGCGTCATGTTGGCCTGAATCGACATCATCTGCACCACGCCTTCGCCCTGGCGGTCCTCCGGCACCAGCGCCAGCCCCTTTTTCAGACGCTGCTGAAAGCGTGATTTGCCGATGCTTTCGCCGTTGAGATGCACCTCGCCGCGCTGGCAGGGCATCAGCCCCACCAGACCTTTAAACAGCTCGGTGCGTCCGGCCCCCAGCAGGCCGTAAATGCCGATCACTTCGCCTTTGCTAAGAGTGAAGGTAACGTCATTGAGCTTGTAGCCGCCGCTGGGATGCAGCGCGGTCAGCCCCTTGACGTCAAGCACCGCGTTGCCTTTTGGCGCCGGTTGATAATCAAAGTGTTTTTTCTTATTGCCGACCATCTGCTCAATTATCCACGGCACGCTGGCGTCGCTGACGTGACGCTCGCTGATAAAGCGACCGTCGCGGAAAATGGTGATGTTGTCGCCGATCTCCATCAGCTCTTCGAGGCGATGCGAGATATAGATAATGGTCACCCCGCGGCGCTTAAGCTGCGCGATCACCTTGAACAGCACTTTCACCTCAGACTGGCTGAGCGCCGAGGTGGGTTCGTCCATGATCAGCACCCGGGTGTCTTTCGACAGCGCGCGGGCAATCTCGACTAACTGCTGGTGGCCGATACCGAGTTCGCCCAGCGGGGTGTAGGGATCGACATCCAGCTCCAGTCGCTCCAGCAGCGATTTGGCCAGCGCGTACTGGTATTTTTCGTTGATGCGTCCTTTCTGAAAGAATTCATTTGCCATGAAGATGTTGTCCATCACATTCATATTGGGAAATAAATTCAGCTCCTGGAAAATAATGCTGATGCCGAGTTTTTCTGCCTGATGAGTCGAATGTAATGAAACCGCTTCGCCATCGAGAATAATTTGCCCGGAGGAGGGCGTTTCCACACCGGCAAGCATTTTCATCATGGTGGATTTACCCGCACCATTTTCTCCGATCAGCACGTTGACCTTATTTCGATAGACCCGGTAATTGACATTATCCAGGGCGGTCACGCCGGGATAGACGCGTGACAGGCCGCGGGTTTCGATAATCACTTCGGACTCAGCGGGCTGGGGAGCGACGAGTTCTTGCGGCGCCATATTATTGCCCCCCCGCGTGAACGATTTTCGCCGGGGTAATTTCCGGGAGAGTTGGCGGAATATCCCAGGCCGAGAAGACGCCGTAGACCTCCACGCTGTCGCCGGTTTTGAGGTTGGCGGTCTGAATCATTTTGACCGCCTGGCTGTTGATATTCTTGCTGTACTCGCCGAACAGCACCTGGTCATTAAAGTCCTGATAGCTGGCGCCGCTGTAGCCGTCGCGCAGCTGGGTGCCGCGCAGGGTGGGGCCAATCTGTACCGTCACCTTGCCGACGCTGGGGTCGGACAGGGTCATCTTGCCGCTGCGCGAGGCGGTATCGAGTTTGCTGACAGTACCTGAAACCTTGACGTAGAAGATGCAGGGGTTTTCGTCCTGCGCGCGGTAGCCGAGGGTTTTGCAGGCGCTATCAATGTCTTTTGCCGCCTTGAGCGCGCTCATCAATTCAGCCGCCGGGCGCGCTTTCGTCACCACCTGCGGTACGATGCTCTGCTGCCAGGTTTTATCCATATTTGCCATATGCGGGTTGGGCGGCGATTTCAGGTCTGCCAGCTCCTGCTGCGAGACGATGCGACAGCCCCCAAGCGCCAGCACGGCCAGCGTCAGACAGGTTTTCTTAAACATAATGCTCTCCTCTGCGCCCCCGCAGGGGCGCAACCACCCGAACTCAGGACTTAATGTTGAAATCCTGGACTTTATCGGCGTTATCCTGAGTAATCAGGATGCCGCGGAACATCACGCGCTGTTTAGCCGGCTTTTCGCCTTTTTGCAGGTAATTATCCAGATCGGTGACGCCCTGAGCGGCGATGGCCTGCGCCTGCAGCATCACGGTCGCCTGCAGGGTGCCGGCCTTCACGGCGTCGCGCTCATCGTTGCTGCCGTCGATGCCGACGACGATCACATCGCTGCGGTTGGCCGCCTTCAGCGCCGCAATCGCGCCGAGGGCCACCGGCCCGTTGCCGCAGATCACGCCTTTCACGTCCGGGTGAGCCTGCAGAATGCTGTCCATGATGCGCTTGCCGTCGATCAGGGTCCCTTTGGCATCCTGTTTGGCTACGCTGACCATATCCGGATACTGGTCAATGACCTGATGGAAAGATTTAGAACGGGTGACGCAGTTATTATCGGCGAGGTTGCAGGTCAGCTCGGCGTATTTGCCTTTCTCCGCCATCTTCTCGACGAAGACGTTGGCAACCTCGGAGCCGGCCTGGAAGTTATTGTGGGTAATTTGTTCCAGCGCCACATCATCAACCGGAATTTCACGGTTAATTAAGACCACCGGAATGCCGGCTTTTTTGGCCTTTTCAATGGCGGCGACGCTGGCGGTGGAGTCGGCGTTATCAAGAATAATACCCTGCACCTTTTTACCAATGGCGGTGTCGATAAGCTCATTCTGCTTTTTGACATCTTCGCCATGGGACAGCACGGTGGTTTTATAGCCGAGAGCTTGCGCTTTTTCACTGGCGCCTTTGGCTTCCGAGGCGTAATACGGGTTATCCAGCGAGTTGACCATGATCATTATGGTGCCTTTCTCCGCGGCGTGCGCGGCAAAGGATAAGGCGGTCAGGGTAGCAGCGGTTAAAAGGGTTTTACGTAATTTCATGACTCTGTTCCTGTATTTTTATATTCGAACAAATGAGCCCCTGAGCGGGCAGGCTTTTACGGTCTGAAATTTCCCCTGAATACATTCAGGGATAGCGATATCGTTATGGGCCGGGTTTCTCCTGTGATAAGTGAATGCATGTCGTCGCGCAGTCTGGCGGTCAGGCTGGCGAGTCCGGTTTCCATAATGTTCGGTCGACCGCATGGCGCCACTCCTGCCAGCGCGTTTGCAAGCGCTGGTGGCGGGCCATATCGGGCTGAAAGGTGCTGTGTTCGGTTAGGAAGGCCTGCAGGTCGGCGGTCGACCCCGGATGGAGCGCTTTGCGCGCCAGCAACGCTGCGCCGATGGCGGACAGCTCCGGTACGTCGCTGCGCATCACCGGGCAGCCGAGCAGGTCGGCCTGGTATTGCATCAGCCAGTCATTGTTGGTCGGCCCGCCGTCCACCATCAGCGCCGACAGGGTGAACTCTTCATGTTGCCGCATCGCCACCACCACGTCGGCAATCTGATAGGTGATGGATTCCAGCGCCGCGCGGATCAGATGCGCGCGTTTCACCCCGCGACTCAGGCCGCAGATCACGCCGCGGGCGCTGTCGTCCCACCAGGGGGCGCCGAGGCCGGTCAGCGCCGGCACGAAGTACACCCCGAGGGTCGAATCAACGGAGGCGGGAAGGGTGTTCAGCTCATGGGCCAGCTCGGCGGCAGAGAGCTCGCTCAGGCCAGTGCTGTCCGCCATCCAGGCGACGGCATCGCCGGTGTGGGGAATATTACCCTCCAGACCCCACACCAGCTGGTCGCCATCGTGCCAGGCGACAGTGGTCGCCAGCGCCTCGATATCGCACTGCGCCGATTTGACTGGCGCCATCACCGATGAACCGGTGCCGTAGGTGGCTTTCACGCAGCCCGCTTCGCCGAGCGCGTGGCCGAACAGCGCCGCGTGGGAGTCGCCGATCATCGCCATAATGGGAATACCGTCCGGAATGGCGGCCAGCCCTTTGGTATGGCCGAAGAGGCCGCTCGACGGTTTAATTTCTGGTAACGCCGCGCGCGGAATGCCGAACAGCGCCAGCATCTCGTCGTCCCACTCGCCGCGGTGCAGATTCAACAACTGGGTGCGGGCGGCATTGGAGTAGTCGCAGCAGAAGGCGTCTCCGGCGGTCAGATTCCACAGCAGCCAGCTGTCGATGGTGCCGAGGCAAATCTCGCCGCGTTCGGCGCGCAGGTGGCCATCGGCAGTCGCATCCAGCAGCCAGCGCATTTTGGAGGCCGAGAACAGCGGGGCGATCGGCAGGCCGGTGGCCTGTTTAATCCGCTGTTCCTGACGATCGTGACGCAGCGTGTCGCAGAACGCTGCGCTGCGGGTGCATTGCCAGGTGATGGCCGCGTTAATCGGTTTGCCGCTGTCGCGATACCAGCCGATGGCGGTTTCCCGCTGGTTGCTGATGGCCAGCGCGGCGACGTTTTCCGCGCCGACGTGGGCTATCGCGCTGGCGATCACCGCCAGCGAGGCGGCCACCAGCGCCTCGCCCGACTGCTCCACCCAGCCGTCGCGCGGCGTTTGGATCGCCAGCGGCTGCGAGAATTTGACGATAACCTTACCCCGGCTATCCAGCACCACCGCTTTGGCGTTGGTGGTGCCTTCATCCAGGGCAATGATGAACTCTTTTGCTGTCGCCTGCATCGTGCTCTCCTCGGTCACCCGGTGTCCTGGAACAACGGAGACGGGATCTTTTCCACCGTCTCATGCGTCTACGCAGGCCATGATGTGACATTTCGTTATCATCTTTTTAATCACTGAATATATATTCGATAGTGATTATTTATTTGATACCTTAAGCCACAAACCCGGTGACGGGCTACCGGAAAAATCATCAATTGTGCTGGCAATCACATTTCGCCGATCGGCGAAAGCGGCGGCAGGCGGCTGGGTTGGTTGACTAAATTATTGAATTTAAATGTATTAACAGAGACAGCCCTGAGGTTGAAAAAGCACGTCAGGGCGGCAGAGAGGAAAAACAGCGCGGCAGGTTAGTCGCTGACCAGCATGCGGGCGGTAGGATAATCGGTGATTAAAACGTCAATGTAGCCGCCGGTGAGGGCGCCTTTGATGGCCGCGACTTTGTCAGTGCCGCCGGCCAGCGCGACGACGTTCGGGCATTTTTTGACCTTTTCCAGCGCCATGCCGATCACCGGATCTTCATCATCGCGTAACACCGGATGGCCGTTTTTGTCGTAGTAGTGCAGGCAGATATCGCCCACCGCGCCGCGCGCCGCCAGCACCTGCAGCATATCTTCGTGATAGTAGTTCCCGGAGGTTTTCAGCAGTTGGGAGGGTTCGAGAATGCCGATGCCGACGATGGCGATATCCACCTCGTCAAAGCGCGACACCACGTCCGCGACGTCCTTGCTGGCCAGCAGCCGGTTGCGCTCCTCCATGGATCCCTCAATGCTCTGCGACGGCAGCAGCCAGGCGTCGCAGTTCAGGCGCTGGGCGAGGGTCTGGGTAAGAATCGTCGCCTGCACGTTACCGTTGGGCCCGACGCCGCCGAGCAGCTGGATCACGCCGCTGGCCTTCAGGTTCTGCGCATGAACTTCATCGACCATCGCGCGAATGGTTGAGCTCCAGGAGGAGACGCCAATCAGATCTTTTGGCCGCAGACGGGTTTCCAGATAGTGGGCGGCGGCGGAGCCAATCGCCCGCTTAATGGTGTGATCGCTGGCCTCTTCTTCGGTATCCACCACCACCGCCTGCTTAAGACCGTAGCGATCCTCAAGCCCTTTTTCGAGCTTCAGAAAAATGTTTGACGGCTGTACGACGCTGATTTTGACGACGCCCTCTTTCTGGCAGCGGGTGATGGCGCGGGAGACAAATGACTGTGAGAGCGAGAGAAGTTGGGCGATATCAGACTGCTTTCGTCCTTCCAGGTAGTAAAGCGTGGCAATCTTAACCAATAGCCGTTGTTCATCCTGCTTAGCCATATTAATCCTCGAAAATCATTTATCGCCTGTGTTCAGGCGCTTAGCGGCAGCCATTTTATTTAGGGTATAGAGGCTTCTATCATACGCGAAAAAAAATCACACTTAAGTGTGACAGGCGTCTAACTTTTGCCAATCCTCAAAATCGACTATGGACAAAAACAAAACAGCCAGGTCATAATCGAATAAAGAATCATCATTGAATATATATTCAAGGCGATTTCAAGTCAATGTGTTTCTCCGGGCTAAGTCCGGAGCGGGAGGCAGAATGTTCCTGAGTAGGGCGCTGTGGCAGAAGGCTTACCACCCGGCATAGGGATATCTGGTTTTTTTAGTTCTTGCTGGAATAAATATTCCATGCTGAAAATAAATTCAGAGGTGTGAAATGAATCCCTACAGATTTGATATTCAGACGCTGGAGCGTAAAGCCCGCGCGGTGCGGCGCCACATTGTGCGCTTAAACGCCAATAGTCCGGCCGGCGGACACACCGGGGCCGACCTTTCGCAGGTCGAACTGTTAACCGCGCTCTATTTCCGGGTCCTCAACGTGGCGGCGGATCGGCTCGACGACCCGCAGCGCGATATCTACATCCAGTCGAAAGGCCACGCAGTGGGCTGCTACTACTGCGTCCTGGCGGAAGCCGGCTTCTTCCCGGTGGAGTGGCTGGAGACTTACCAGCATGCCAATTCCCATCTCCCTGGCCACCCGGTGCGGCAGAAAACGCCGGGTATTGAGCTGAACACCGGCGCGCTGGGCCACGGTTTGCCTGTTGCGGTGGGGCTGGCGCTGGCCGCGAAGAAAAGCAACAGCACCCGCCGCATTTTTTTGATCACCGGCGATGGCGAACTGGCGGAAGGCAGTAACTGGGAAGCCGCCCTGGCGGCGGCGCACTACGGGCTGGATAACCTGGTCATTATTAATGATAAGAACAACCTCCAGCTGGCCGGGCCGACGCGCGAAATCATGAATACCGATCCGCTGGCCGACAAATGGCGCGCCTTCGGCATGGAGGTCAGCGAATGCCAGGGTAACGATA
The DNA here is from genome assembly GCF_040062505.1 of Klebsiella sp. JN_Kp127. Classification (NCBI taxonomy): domain Bacteria; kingdom Pseudomonadati; phylum Pseudomonadota; class Gammaproteobacteria; order Enterobacterales; family Enterobacteriaceae; genus Klebsiella; species Klebsiella sp. JN_Kp127. The sequence goes on along the minus strand of NZ_JBEAHS010000006.1, from coordinate 101,121 downwards.
TGGCCTCGGTGGTCGCGGCCATCGAGGGGCTGCAGCAGAAGGGTAAACCAAACGTCATTATTGCCAACACCACGAAAGGCGCGGGGATCTCCTTTATCCAAGGGCGCCCGGAGTGGCACCACCGGGTGCCGAAAGGTGAAGAGATCGCTCTGGCACTGGAGGAACTGAAAGATGAGTAATGCAGAACACCTGGCTAACGTCATGGTCGAGGCCTTTATCGCCGCCGTGGAAAGCGGTGTCGATCTGGTGCCGGTGGTGGCCGACTCCACGTCGACGGCCAAAATCGCCCCCTTTATTAAGCAATTTCCCGGCCGGCTGGTGAACGTCGGCATCGCTGAGCAGAGTATGGTCGGCACCGCCGCCGGTCTGGCGCTGGGCGGCAAAGTGGCGGTGACCTGTAACGCCGCGCCGTTTCTTATTTCGCGGGCCAATGAGCAAATCAAAGTGGATGTCTGTTACAACAACACCAACGTGAAGCTGTTTGGCCTTAACGCCGGGGCCAGCTACGGTCCGCTGGCCAGCACCCACCATGCGATTGACGATCTGGCGGTGATGCGCGGCTTCGGCAATATCCAGATCTTCGCCCCCTCCACGCCGCGCGAATGTCGGCAGATTATCGACTATGCCCTTGCTTATCAGGGGCCGGTCTATATTCGCCTCGATGGTAAGGCGCTGCCGGAGCTGCTTGACGAGTCGTATCGCTTTGTACCCGGCGCCGTGCTGACTCTGCGCGAAGGCGAGGACGTCGCACTGGTGGCGACCGGTTCGACAGTGCATGAGGTAGTGGAGGCGGCGCAGCAGCTTGCCGACCTCGGCGTTCAGGCGAAAGTGGTCAGCGTGCCGTCGATCCGCCCCTGCGATACCGCCGCGCTGCTGGCGGCGCTGAAGCCGTGCAAAGCGGTGATCACCGTCGAAGAGCATAACGTCAACGGCGGGCTGGGCAGCCTGGTGGCCGAGGTGCTGGCGGAAGCGGGCGTGGGCATTGCCCTGCAGCGGTTGGGGATCCCGGACGGGGAGTACGCCGCCGCCGCCGATCGCGGCTGGATGCGCCAACATCACGGGTTTGATGCCGCCGCCATCGTCGCCCGGGTGCAAAACAGGGGCTGATGGTCTGAACGCCCGTCGCGTGAAGCGCGGGCGTTTACTGCTGCAATGCGCAAAACGTGACGACCTGCTCCTCCGACGCTGTCCAGTACAGCGGATAGCGTTGCCCCGCAAACCGAAGCGCTAAGGTGCTTGCCGTTATTTCCACGATCTGAAAATCGGTGAACCCCAGCGCGCGCTGGCCTGCTGTCGGCGTCGCCTTAAACCCACTCTCTTTCGCCGAAAAGGCCAGCGTCAGCGCCAGCGGGAAAGGCAGGCCGCTGTGCAATAGCACCTTTTTTTCCGCCTCGTTGATAATGCTGCTCTCCAGCTCCGCCGCCAGCTGTGGAGTAAACCGGCGCTCGATGTCGACGCCCACCGGCCGGTCAGCGACCACCGCCAGCGCGCGCTGGCCGCAGTGGCTGATACTACCAAACCAGGGCGCGGGCCACAGCGGCTGGCGCCGCTCGCCAATCGCGGGAGGCTGTTTTTCTCCCACCTCGCGCAGGGCGTACACCGCGGCGATGCGCCCGGCCAGGTGCTCCGCCTGCCGCTTGCTGCTCCAGCCGCTCAGGCTGGCGTGATAGGGCAACCACAACAGATCGGCAGCCTGAAAAGTCGCCGGGTCGAAGTCGACGTGCTGCAAGCGATAGCCGGCCAGCGGCAGGGTGGAGTGAAGAATGCGCATAAGGCAAGTATACCGCGGTTGTCCCCGCCCTTTATCCTGCAAGGGCGGGGGAGGGAGAACCCGCTATCAGAAGTGGGTGTTGACGCTCATATACCAGGTGCGGCCCGATTCGTTGTAGGTCTCGGCGCCGGCGCCGTACATCGTGCCGGTGGCGCCCCCGGTGGTCTGGGCGTTGCCCGCGCGCCAGTGGCGCTTGTCGAAGACGTTATCCACGCCGCCGGTAAGACTAACGTATTTGGTCACGTCCCAGGTCGCGCTCAGGCCGAGGATGCTGTAGGGGCTGACCTCGTTCTTCTCGCTGCCGGTGACCGGTTGACCCTTATAGTTGTACTTCTTCGGCTCCTGTTTGCCGTACCAGGTAAAGGTCGACTGCAGCGAAACGTCATCGCGTACCTGCCAGCTCAGCGTGGAGTTCAGCGTGTATTCCGGGATAATCGACAGCCGATCGCCGGTCTCTTTATTCTTACTCTGCAGCATGTAGGTGATGTTGTTGGTCCAGTTCACGGTCTCGCTCACCGGGACGTTCAGCGTACCTTCCAGGCCTTCCACCACCGCTTTCGGCACGTTTTCCCACTGGTAGAGATCGGTACCTTTACCGTTTTGATAGACCGGAGCATAGCCAGCTTCAATCTTGTTGCGGTAATCGTTGCGGAACCAGGTCACGCCCGCCAGCCAGCCGTCGCGTTTAAACTCGAGGCCAATCTCTTTGTTGATGCTGGTCTCGGCTTTTAAATCTTCATTCCCCTGCAGATAGCAGCCGTCTTTACTGGCGTAGCAGCCCTGGCCTTTGCTGTAGAGAATGTAGTTCGGGTTGGTCTGATACAGGCTCGGCGCTTTATAGGCACGGGCAATACCCATCTTCAGCGTGAAGTCGTCCCACAGGCCCTGAGACAGATTGAGGGACGGGCTCCAGTTGTTGCCGACGATGCTGTGATGATCGAAACGCAGCGCCGGGGTCAGCATGGTGGTGTCGGTCAGCTCCATGTTGTTCTCAGCGAACAGGGAGAAGATCTCCGCCTTCGAGTACGGGCTGCGGCCGGTGCTGTCGTAGCCCGGAATTTCTCCCCCCGACAGCGCCTGGGTGTTGGAGGCCTTATCCTTCATGCGCTGCTGGTTCCACTCGCTGCCCAGCGTCAGGTTCTGATTAACCAGATAGTCGAACGGGATGCTGACTTCGCTGTGCAGCATCACATCCGCCAGATCGATATCCGTGAACTGGTTGCTGTTGAAGATCCCCTCGGTCCCCCCGGCCAGTCCTTCGCCTTTGCGTGAGTTGCGGGTACGTTCGTACTGCGCCCAGTTGCTGGTGGTCACCCCGTTGTCCCAGGCGCCGTTCCAGGTGACCGAGTAGGTGTTGCGGTACAGACGGTTGGTCTCTTTGCCGTAGTTCTCTTTTACCAGGTCGTTGGAGTTGGTGTTCTGGGTGTCGCCTGCGTAGAGGTTGCCCTGGCGGCTGTAGCCGGCCTCAAACTCCAGCGACTGCATCGGCGCGAATTCCCAGCGCACCAGACCATCGATGTTTTTATTTTTTACCCCTTCGCGCCCGGCCGGCAGGGTGTCGGCATAGATCCCGGTACGTTCGGACTGATGGCCCTGGTTGATGTCCCAGGCGTCGGCCTGGGTTTTGTCGAGGTTACCGAACAGGCGGAAGCTGAAATCACCGCCCAGCGGGCCGCTGAGGCTGAAGTTGGTGCGCTTGGTGGAGCCTTCGTCTTTGTGCTCCGGGGCGTTCATATAGGTGTTCCAGGAGCCGTGCCACTCATCGCCGGTTTTTTTAGTGATGATATTCACCACCCCGCCGGCGGCGCCGTTGCCGTAGCGGGCGGCGGCCGGGCCGCGAATCACTTCGATGCGTTCGATCATCTCCGGCGGCACCCAGCTGGTGTCGCCGCGGGTGTCGCGCTCGCCGCGCCAGCCGAGACGCACAGAGTTGCGGCTGGTGACCGGCTTGCCGTCGATCAGGATCAGGGTGTTTTCCGGGCCCATGCCGCGGATATCAATCTGGCGGTTATTCCCGCGCTGGCCGCTGGTGGAGTTGCCGGTCAGGTTGACCCCCGGCATGGTGCGAATGATCTCCGAGACGTCGCGCGCCGGCGGACGTTTGCGGATCTCATCGGCGGTGATGGTGGAGACGCCCGGCGCCTGCAGGTTCTGCTCGGCGGCGGTGACCACCATGGTCTCTTCCGCGGCGCTGTTTTTATCGTCGGTGGCGGTTTCCGCTGCGCTTAACGGAAAAGCAACCCCGTAAATTCCCAGATTGACCAGCAAGGCCAGGGATTTGATCCTGTTATTCATTGTTATTCCTGCTTTTTTGTCGCCACGTTCCCCAAACGCCCCTTCCCACCGGGAGGGGAGGCGGCATAAATGTTGCCGGAAGAGGGCAAAGGCACTCCGTCGCTAGCTGAATAAGCTCTCTTCGACATGTGTTGTGAAAGACGCGCTTCCCACGGCGCGCTAATACGCTATTGCAAATGCAAATAGTTATCAATAATATTATCAATAAAGAATGACAATTAATTAAAAAAGTCACGCGATACATAGGGTTAATGACTGAATGTTAACGACAGGAAGCGAGGAGTGGTGGCGAACCCTGCAGGGACCGCAGTCCCGGGCGGTGGATGACGCCATCGAGGTGACGTTCTGGTGGCGGGATCCGGCGGGGGATGAAACGCGTTCTCCGCGCCGTCGGGTATGGCTCTATATCACCGGCGTGACCGACCACCATCAAAATGCGCGGCCGCAATCGCTGCAACGTCTGCCCGGGACCGACGCCTGGTGCTGGCGAACCACGCTGTCGCCGACCTGGCGCGGCAGCTACTGCTTTATTCCCTCCGACCGTGACGATGATTTTTCCCCTGAGGTGTTCAGCGCCGATAAGCCGGACCGCGCGCTGCTGCGCGAAGGCTGGCGCAAACTGCTGCCGCGGGCGATAGCCGATCCGCTGAACCCGCACAGCTGGCGGGGCGGACGCGGCCATGGCGTCTCCGCCCTGGAGATGCCGCAGGCGCCGGCGCAACCCGGCTGGGATCTGCTTAATGAGGCGCATCCTCCCGCCCGTTGCCTTGAGTGGCGCAGCGCGCGTCTGGGCAACCATCGCCGGGTCTGGATCTACACCCCCGGCGAGGCCGTCGACCAGCAAACGCGGCCCCTGGCGATCCTGCTTGACGGCCAGTTCTGGGCCGAAAGCATGCCGGTGTGGTCGCCGCTGGCCGCGCTGACCCGCGAGGGGAGGCTGCCGCCGGCGGTCTACCTGCTGATCGACGCGATCGACAACCAGCGCCGCGGGGTTGAGCTGCCCTGTCATCGCGATTTCTGGCTGGCGGTGCAGGAGGAGCTCCTGCCGCTGGTCCGCGGTCACGTCCCGTTCAGCGACCGCCCGGAGCGGACGGTGGTGGCCGGGCAAAGCTTCGGCGGCCTGGCGGCAATGTTCGCCGCCCTCAACTGGCCGCAGCGCTTTGGCTGCGTGCTCAGCCAGTCAGGCTCCTACTGGTGGCCGCATCGCGATGGCAGCGGGACGGGCTTTATCGGCGAACGTCTCCGCCAGGGCGAGGCGTCCGCGGCCGGGCTGCGCATCTGGCTGGAAGCGGGCCAGCGTGAACCGATTATTTTTCGCGCCAACCAGGCGCTGCTGGCGCAACTCACCACAACGCAGCAGACGATTTTCTGGCGTCAGGTTGACGGCGGGCATGATGCGCTTTGCTGGCGCGGCGGGCTGACGGCGGGGCTGATTCAGCTCTGGCAGCCTCTGCTATCGCCCCCTTAGCACAGCGCTTTACGACAGGAGTTTGATATGCAATTCAGTAACCCCTTCGACAATCCGCAAGGGCAGTTTTACATTCTGCGCAATGACCAGCGGCAGTTCAGCCTGTGGCCGGGGCATTGCGCGCTGCCTGCCGGCTGGACGGTGGTGTGCCCTCCGCAGTCGGTCGAGGCGTGCAACGCCTGGCTGGCGGCCAACTGGCCGACACTGACCCCCGCCCATCATGCGGCATAAGGAGCTGACCATGACCACTCGTTTACCGCTGGTTGCCGCGCAGCCGGGGATCTGGATGGCCGAGCGCCTCTCCACTCTGCCTGGCGCCTGGAGCGTGGCCCACTATGTTGAACTGCGCGGCGCGCTCGACCCGGCGCTGCTGGGTAAGGCGATTGTCGCCGGGCTGCAGCAGGCGGATACCCTCAGCCTGCGCTTTGAGGAAGAGGAAGGGGAAGTCTGGCAGTGGCTGGCGGCGGAACGCACCTTTGGCGAACCGCCGATCGTTGACCTGCGTACGGCGCCGGATCCGCACAGCGCCGCCACGGAGCGGATGCAGGCGGATCTGGCGCAGGATCTGCGCGTCGATGGCGGCAACCCGCTGGTGTGCCATCAGCTGCTGCGCGTCGGCGACGACCGCTGGTACTGGTATCAGCGCTATCACCACTTGCTGGTGGATGGCTTCAGTTTCCCGGCGATTACCCGACAGATCGCAGCCATTTACCGCGCCTGGCAGCGTGGAGAAGCCACCCCGGAATCGCCTTTCACCCCCTTTGCCGAAGTGGTGGACGAGTACCAGCGCTACGCCGGCAGCGAGGCCTGGCAGCGGGATAAAGCCTTCTGGCAGGCCCAGCGCCAGGCGTTACCGGCTCCCGCCTCGCTCTCTGCCGCCCCGCTGGGCGGGCGCGCCGCCGGGAGCGATATCTGGCGGATGAAGCTGGCGATGAACGCCGACGCCTTCCGCCGCCTGGCCGGCCATGCGCCGCAGTGTCAGCCCGCTGACCTGGCGCTGGCGCTCACCACGCTGTGGCTGGGCCGCCTGTGCAACCGGATGGACTACGCGGCGGGCTTTATCTTTATGCGCCGGATGGGCTCAGCGGCGCTGACCTCGACGGGGCCGGTGCTCAACGTCCTGCCTCTGGCGGTGCATATTTACGCCCAGGAGACGCTGGCGGACCTGGCGATGCGCCTCGCCGCGCAGCTGAAAAAGATGCGCCGCCATCAGCGCTATGACGCCGAGCAGATCGTCCGCGACAGCGGCAAAGCGGCCGGGGACGAACCGCTGTTCGGCCCGGTGCTGAACGTCAAAGTCTTTGATTACCAGGTGGATATCGACGGCGTCGAGGCGGTGACCCACACCCTCGCCACAGGCCCGGTCAACGATCTCGAGCTGGCGCTGTTCCCGGATGAGACCGGCGGGCTGTCGCTGGAGCTCCTCGCTAACAAGGCCCGGTACGATGAAGCCGAGCTGCGTCGCCACATGGCGCGACTGACCGCGCTGCTGGCGCAGTTTGCCGCCGATCCGACGCTACGCTGCGGCGAAGCGGAGATGCTCTCCGCCGACGAGCAGGCCCGGCTGGCGGCGGTCAACGATACCGCTATGCCGCTGCCCGCCACCACCCTCAGCGCGCTGGTGGCCGACCAGGCGCGGAAGACCCCGGATGCTCCGGCGCTGGCGGATGCTAACTGGCAGTTCAGCTATCGTGAGATGCGTCAGCAGGTGGTGGCGCTCGCGCAGCTGCTGCGTCAGCGCGGCGTGAAGCCGGGCGACAGCGTGGCGGTGGCCCTGCCGCGATCGGTGTTCCTGACCCTGGCGCTGCACGGCATTGTCGAGGCGGGAGCCGCCTGGCTGCCGCTGGACACTGGCTACCCGGACGACCGCCTGCGGATGATGCTGGAAGACGCCCGGCCGTCGCTGCTGATCGCCACGGAGGATCAGCTGGACCGCTTCAGCGATATCCCCGGGCTGGAGAGCCTCTGCTACCAGCAGCCGCTGGCCGTTGCGGATGACGCGCCGCTGGCGCTGTCAAAACCGGAGCATACCGCCTATATCATCTTTACCTCTGGCTCCACCGGGCGGCCAAAAGGGGTGATGGTCGGCCAGACCGCCATCGTCAACCGCCTGCTGTGGATGCAGGATCGTTATCCGTTATCTGCCGACGACGTGGTGGCGCAGAAAACGCCGTGCAGTTTCGACGTGTCGGTGTGGGAGTTCTGGTGGCCGTTTATCGCCGGCGCGCAGCTGGTGATGGCCGAGCCGGAGGCGCACCGCGACCCGCAGGCGATGCAGCAGTTCTTCGCCCACTACGGCGTGACCACCACCCACTTTGTGCCGTCGATGCTGGCGGCGTTTGTCGCCTCGCTGGATGCCGACAGCGTGGCCGCCTGCCGCACGCTGCGGCGGGTATTCTGCAGCGGCGAAGCGCTGCCGACGGAATTGTGCCGCGAATGGGAGCGCTTGACCGGCGCGCCGCTGCATAACCTGTACGGCCCGACGGAAGCGGCGGTGGACGTCAGCTGGTATCCGGCCTGCGGGCCTGAGCTGGCGGCGGTGACCGGCAGCAGCGTGCCGATTGGCTGGCCGGTATGGAACACCGGGCTGCGCATTCTCGATGCCGCGATGCGCCCGGTGCCGCCGGGGGTGGCCGGGGATCTCTATCTCACCGGCATTCAGCTGGCGCAGGGCTATCTGGGGCGTCCGGACCTCACCGCCAGCCGCTTTATCGCCGATCCGTTTGCCCCCGGCGAGCGGATGTATCGCACCGGCGACGTGGCGCGCTGGCTGGCGAACGGCGCGGTGGAGTATCTTGGCCGCAGCGACGATCAGCTGAAGATCCGCGGGCAGCGCATCGAGCTTGGCGAGATTGACCGGGTGATGTCGGCCCTGCCGGACGTGGCGCAGGCGGTGAGTCACGCCTGCGTCTTTAACCAGGCGGCGGCGACCGGCGGCGATGCCCGTCAGCTGGTGGGCTATCTGGTCTCTGACTCCGGCCTGCCGCTGGATACCGCGGCGCTGAAAGCGCGGCTGGCGGAACAGCTGCCGCCGCATATGGTCCCGGTGGTGCTGATGCAGCTCCCCGACCTGCCGCTCAGCGCCAATGGCAAACTGGACCGCAAAGCGCTGCCGCTGCCGACCCTCGGCGGCGAGCGCAGCGGCCGGCCGCCGGAGCCCGGGATGGAAACCGTTGTCGCCGCCGCCTTCAGTCAGCTTCTGGGCTGCGAGGTGAATGATATCGACGCCGATTTCTTCGCCCTCGGCGGCCATTCGCTGCTGGCGATGCGCCTGGCGGCGCAGCTCAGCCGCCAGCTGGCGCGGCAGGTGACCCCGGGGCAGGTGATGGTGGCCTCGACGGTGGGCAAACTGAGCGCGCTGCTGGCCGCCGATCTCAGCGATGAGCAGGCTCAGCGCCTGGGGCTGGATGCGCTTCTGCCGCTGCGCGAGAGCGACGGCCCAACGCTGTTCTGTTTCCATCCGGCCTCCGGCTTCGCCTGGCAGTTCAGCGTGCTCGCGCGCTATCTCAGCCCGCGCTGGTCGATTACCGGTATTCAGTCGCCCCGCCCGCAGGGGCCGATGGCCGGCGCCGCCAGCCTCGACGAGGTGTGCGAGCATCATCTGCAAACGCTGTTGGCGCAGCAGCCGCACGGTCCTTATTATCTGTTCGGTTATTCGCTCGGCGGCACCTTAGCCCAGGGCATTGCCGCCCGCTTGCGCCAGCGCGGCGAAGCGGTGGCCTTCCTCGGCCTGCTGGATACCTGGCCGCCGGAGACGCAAAACTGGGCGGAGAAAGAGGCGAACGGGCTGGATCCGGCGGTGCTGGCGGAAATTGCCCGCGAGCGCGAAGCGTTCCTCGCCGCCCAGCAGGGGCAAGCCTCCGGCGAGCTGTTCAGCGCCATCGAAGGCAACTATGCCGACGCGGTGCGGCTGTTAACCACCGCGCACAGCGCGAAGTTTGACGGCAAGGCGACGCTGTTCGTGGCGGAGAAGACGCGGCAGGCGGGGATGGATCCGCAGGTCGTATGGGGCCCGTGGGTGGGCGAGCTGGAGGTGTTCAGCCAGAACTGCGCCCACGTCGACATTATCTCCCCGCAGGCCTTTGAAGCCATCGGCCCGGTGGTCAGGGAGATTCTGGGATAACGGTTGAGTTCGGGCTACAGCAGGTAGCCCGGCTCAGCGTCGCGCAAGCCGGGGAAAGGGGAAGTTACCGGCGGCCCAGCGGCACCACCAGCGGCGTATGCGCCACCGGATCCTCAATGATCGTGCAGCGCAGACCGTAAATCCGTTCAATCAGATCCGCCGTGACGATCTCCTTCGGCGCCCCCTCGGCGACGATCTTACCGTCGCGCAGGGCGATCAGGTGGGTGGCGTAGCGGCAGGCCTGGTTCAGATCGTGCAGCACCGCCGCCAGGGTATAGCCCTTCTCGCGATTCAGCTCGCTCAACAGCTCCAGCAGGTCGATCTGATGGCTGATGTCCAGCCAGGTGGTCGGCTCATCCAGCAGCATAATCGCCGTCTCCTGGGCCAGCACCATCGCAATCCACGCCCGCTGCCGCTGGCCGCCGGAAAGCGTATCGACGCTCTGCAGTGCCAGGTCGCTGATCCCGGTGGCCCGCATCGCATTATTCACCGCCGCTTCATCTTCTTTGCGCCAGCGGGTAAACAGCGGCTGGTGCGGGTAGCGCCCGCGGGCCACCAGCTCCTGCACCGTGATATCGCCAGGGGTGGTGGCATTCTGCGCCAGCAGCCCGATGCGGCGGGCAACCTCTTTACTGGCGTACTGCTGGATCTGCGCGCCGTCGAGCCAGACATGGCCGCTGGCCGGCGTCATCAGACGGCTGAGGGTGCGCAGCAGCGTCGACTTGCCGCAGCCGTTGGGGCCGATAATGGCGGTGAAGTGGCCGTCAGGGATGGTCACGTTCAGCGACTCGGCGATGGTCTTGTTCCCGTAGGCCAGGGTTAACTGCTCGCCGCGCAAACGGGAGGGGACAGCACTCATTTTTTGCGGGACTCCTGAATCAACAATGCAATAAGGTAAATACCGCCGAGGCTGACGGTTAGTACGCCCACCGGCAGCTGCCAGGGCATAAACAGCCGCTGGGCGCCGTAATCGGCCAGCGCCAGCAGCAGCGCGCCGCACAGGGCCGACTGGGTCAATCCCCAGCGGGCCGTGCCGCTCAGGCGGCGGGCGATGTGCGGCGCCACCAGCGCAATAAATGAGATGGGCCCGGCCAGCGCCGTCGAGGCGGCGGTGAGCACCACCGCCACCAGCATCAGCAGCAGGCGCGAACGCTCAACCTGCACGCCCAGCGCGCAGGCGGTATCGTCGCCCATCTCCAGCAGCCGCATCCGACGAACCAGCAGGGCGCTGCTCACCAGCATCAGCAGGATCAGCGGCGCCGACGGCCAGGTTTTACCCCAGGTCAGGCCGTTAAGCGATCCGGCGTTCCACAGGCCCGCAGAAAGGGCGGTCTCCAGCGAGGCGCGCAGCAGCAGCCAGGTGTTGAAGGCCACCAGCATGGCGCGTACGCCGATGCCGATAATAATCAGGCGAAAGGTCTCGATCCCGTTGCGCCAGGCCAGCAGCCAGACCACCAGCGAGGTGAGTACCCCGCCGGCCATCGCCGCCAGGGCAATCGCCGTCAGGTTCTGGCCGAAGAGAACCATCGCCACCAGCACGCCGCTCCAGGCGCCGGTATTAAAGCCCATCACGTCCGGGCTGCCGAGCGGGTTACGGGTCAGCGACTGGAAAATGGCGCCGCTGACGCCGAGCGCGGCGCCGATGAGCAGCGCCATTAACACCCGCGGCAGCCGCCATTCGTTCACCACCATCGCGACGTTGCGCGGCGCGTCGCCGAACAGGGCGGAGAAGACCTGGTCAATCGTTAGCGGCACCGGGCCTTGCGCCAGCCCGAGCAGGGAAATCAACAGGCTGGCGGCCAACAGCAGCAGACAGCTGGCTATCAGGCGGCGGGACGGGGCAATCACAGGCCACCTCCGCGCGGCTGGCGCCGCACCAGCCAGATCAGCACCGGCGCGCCGAGAAAGGCGCTCACCACCGATACCCGCAGTTCGCCGGGCACCAGCAGGCGGCCAATCACGTCGGCAAACAGCAGCAGGGCCGGGGTGGCCAGCAGGGTGACCGGCAGCGACCAGCGATGATCGGCCCCCACCAGCCAGCGGGCCATATGCGGCATCATCAGGCCGATAAAGGCGATCGGGCCAACCACGGCGGTAGCGCTGCCGCACAGGACGGTAATCACAATCAGGCCGAGCAGCTGGGTGCGGGCGACGCGGCTGCCGAGGGCGGTGGCGGTATCGTTGCCGAGGCTCAGGCTGTTAAGCGCCCGGCTCAGCAGCAGGGCGGCGATCCCCGCCATCGCCACCGGCAGCAGGACAATTTTCAGGGTTTGCAGGGTGCGGATATCCAGCGAACCGGCCTGCCAGAAGCGCAGCTGATCGTAGACGTCCGGGTTGAGCAGGGCGATGCCGTTGGACAGCCCCTCCAGTACCGCCGCGAGGGCGACCCCGGCGAGGGTGAGGCGCACCGGGCTCAGCTGGCCGCCGCCCTGACTGCCGGTGAAGGCCACCAGCAGCGAGGCGCAGAGCGCACCGCAAAACGCCAGCAGCAGCTGTTCCTGCGGGGAGGTGATCCCGAACAGCGCCGCGCCGAGGACGATGGCGAAGCTGGCGCCGGAGTTGACCCCCAGCAGGCCGGGGTCGGCCAGCGGGTTACGGGTGAGCGTTTGCATCAGCGCGCCGGCGAGGCCGAGGGCGAGGCCGGCCAGCAGACCGGCCAGGGTGCGCGGCAGGCGCGCGTCCAGCACGATGGTGCAGTCGGCGCTTTGACAGGTTCCGCTAAAGGCGGTGAATACCGTGCCGATCGGCAACGATTTGGCGCCGATGGTCAGGCTAAGCGCGGCGGCTAAGGCGAGTAACAGCAACAATCCGGGCACGGCGACAGAGCGTACCGCGGTCGTAGAAAACGACATAACTGACATCCCTGATATGATAATGATAGTAATTATCGTTATCGATTTTATTCAGCTATGGTAGCATGACCCACAGTAAAAAGGGTATTAAAAATAACGACAAGGCGCTGTAATGAACCGACAATCCTGGCTGCTCAACCTCAGCCTGCTGAAAACTCACCCGGCGTTTCGCGCCGTTTTTATCGCTCGCTTTATCTCTATTCTGTCGCTTGGCCTGCTGGGCGTGGCCATCCCGGTGCAGATCCAGATGATGACCCATTCGACCTGGCAGGTCGGGTTGTCGGTGACGCTGACCGGCGCGTCGATGTTTATTGGCCTGATGGTGGGGGGGGTACTGGCCGACCGCTATGAGCGCAAACGCCTGATCCTGCTGGCGCGCGGCACCTGCGGCGTGGGCTTTGTCGGCCTGTGTCTGAACGCCCTGCTGCCGGAGCCGTCGCTGGCGGCGATCTACCTGCTGGGGATCTGGGATGGGTTCTTCGCCTCGTTGGGGGTGACCGCGCTGCTGGCGGCGACGCCGGCGCTGGTGGGGCGGGAAAATCTGATGCAGGCCGGGGCCATCACTATGCTCACGGTGCGCCTGGGCTCGGTGATTTCGCCGATGATCGGCGGCCTGCTGCTGGCCTCCGGCGGCGTGGCCTGGAATTTCGGCCTGGCGGCGGCGGGGACCTTTATCACCACCTTAACCCTGCTGCGTCTGCCACAGCTGCCGCCGCCTCCGCAGCCGCGCGAGCATCCGCTGCGTTCCCTGCTGGCGGGGCTGACCTTTCTCTGCCAGAGTCCGCTTATCGGCGGGATTGCGCTGCTCGGCGGCCTGCTGACCATGGCCAGCGCGGTGCGGGTGCTCTATCCGGCGCTGGCCGGGAGCTGGCAGATGTCGGCCGGGCAGATTGGCCTGCTGTACGCCGCGATTCCGCTCGGCGCGGCGCTGGGGGCGTTGACCAGCGGCCAGCTGGCCCAGACCGTGCGGCCGGGCGCGCTGATGCTGGCGACGACGGTGTGCTCCTTTGTCGCCATTGCGCTGTTCAGCCTGATGCCGCACTGGGCGTTGGGCGCGCTGTGCCTGGCGCTGTTTGGCTGGCTGAGCGCTATTAGCTCGCTGCTGCAGTACACCCTGATCCAGACCCAGACGCCGGAACATATGCTCGGGCGAATTAACGGTCTGTGGAACGCGCAGAACGTTACCGGCGACGCCATCGGCGCGGCGCTGCTCGGCGGGTTAGGGGCGGTGATGACGCCGGTCGCTTCCGCCAGCGCCAGCGGCTGGGCGCTGGCCCTCGTCGGCGTGCTGCTGGTGGGGCTGCTACGCGAGCTGCGCCGTTTCCAGCGCCCGGAAATAGTCAACGAAAGCTGAGTACGGTGCGATTGCCCGGTGGCGGCTGCGCCTTACCGGGCCTGGGGTCTGGCCTGGAGGGCGCAAGCATTGTAGGCCGGTGCAAGCGTAGCGCCGCCCGGCAAGGTGTTCAGGCCGCGCCGCCCGGCAAAGCGTTCAGGCCGCGTACCCGTCCCGATGGCACGGCCCGCGTTAGCCGAACAGGCTGGAGAGACGCTGGAGCACCAGCAGGGCGCTGTAGTAGTCAAGACGGAAGGTCTCGGTGCCCAGCGGGTAAACGCGTTTGCCTTCGACCGCCGGGAGATGCGCCAGCAGCGGGTTGGCGTAAATGGCATCGACATCTTTCTGGTCGCCGGCGAACAGGAACAGGCTCTGGCCGTTCAGACCGGCGGCCAGGTTCTCCCCGCCCAGCTGCACGATATCGTGGCGTTTGCCCTGACTATGGCTGGCGGGCAGGCCGCCCGGCAGCGTCGCCAGGCTAAAGCCCAGCTGTTCGAGCATCTGCCCCTGGGCCGATTCCGGCGTCCAGATATTGGCGCTGTGCGCGGCGGCGGTGTAGACGAGGGCGGTGACCGGCTGCGGCGGCAGCTTCATTTTTTCTTTTAACGAAACGAGCTGTTTATTGAAGTCGGCGATGCGCGCGCTGGCCTGCTGCTCATGGCCGGTGATCTGCCCCAACTGGGTAAGCAGCGTTTGCCAGCTTTTATCGTCATAGTTGATGACCAGCGTCGGGGCGATCGTTTTGAGCTGATCGTACAGCGGCAGGGCGGAGTCGCCGCCGGTGGCGCTCACCAGGATCAGATCCGGCATCTGGGCGGCCACCGCTTCCGCGCTCGGTTCGCCGATGTACAGCCGCGCCAGCTTGCGGGCTCTGGCGACCTCACTCCACTGGCGCAGAAAGCCCTGGCTATCGGCCACGCGATTGTTCGGGGTGGTGGCGCCGCTGGCGACCACCGGGGCGTCGATCGCCAGCAGCGAGCCGGTGAGGGTCACGCTGGTGGAGACAATGCGCAGCGGCTGGCTCGGCAGGGTGTGCGTCCCGTAGCTGTCGGTGACCTGGCGCGGCCAGTCCGCCGCCTGGGCTGAGGTAATTCCTAAAAACAACAGCATCCCGGCCAGCGCGCCGCGGCGGTAAAAAGAAGAGAAGTTCACGTCATCGCATCCTGATTTGAAGGGTAATAAATGCGTCTCATTTTCAACTTTGCGCCGACAGGATGCAAGCCAAAGTGGCAGCGCGATGACGTAACGCGGTTGACATGACGGGCAATACCTTTTAGGTTAGCCAACCAAAATACAAATGATAATTATTCGTAATATATTTATCGTTTTTGGAGGATGATATGGAAACGTCACTGGCTGAGGATGTACAGAAATCTACCCGGACCTTATCGCCGGACAGCTTCTTCTTTATGTCGCCGTACCGCAGTTTTAGCACCTCAGGCTGCTTCCGCCGCTTCTCAGCGCCCGCCGACGGCGGCGATGCGCTGAATGGCGAGTTCCAGCAGCAGATGGCCGCCGCCTTTGCCGAGGCCCGGGCGGCGGGGATCCGCAAGCCGGTGATGGTTGGGGCCATCCCGTTCGACACCTGTCAGCCTTCCGAGCTCTATATCCCGGAGCGCTGGGAAGCATTCTCGCGCCCGGAAAAACAGCGTTCCGCCCGCTATGCCGCGCCGCTGGAGACGATGGAGGTGGTGGAGCGCCGGGAGATCCCGGAACAGGATGCGTTTTTAGCCATGGTGGAACGCGCCGCCGCGCTGACCGCCACGCCGGAAGTGGACAAAGTGGTGCTATCACGACTTATCGATATTACCACCCGCGATTCTGTCGATAGCGGCGCCCTGATGGAGCGACTGATCGCCCAGAACCCCGCCAGCTTCAACTTCCATGTGCCGCTCTCCGACGGCGGCGTGCTGCTGGGCGCCAGCCCGGAGCTGCTGCTGCGTAAAGAAGGACCGCACTTCAGCTCGCTGCCGCTGGCCGGCTCCGCCCGCCGCCAGCCGGACGATGTGCTGGACCGCGAAGCGGGCAACAGGCTGCTGGCGTCCGGCAAAGATCGCCACGAGCACGAACTGGTGACCCAGGCGATGAAGAGCGTGCTGGGCCCGCGCAGCAGCCAGCTGTCGCTGCCGGCATCGCCGCAGCTGATCACCACCCCGACGCTCTGGCATCTGGCGACGCCGATCGAGGGCACGGCGCTGGCGGAAGAAAACGCCATGTCGCTGGCCTGCCTGCTGCACCCGACTCCGGCGCTGAGCGGCTTCCCGCACCAGGCGGCGAAGCGCCTGATTGCCGACCTGGAACCCTTCGACCGCCAGCTGTTCGGCGGCATCGTCGGCTGGTGTGACGATGAAGGCAACGGCGAATGGGTGGTGACCATCCGCTGCGCGCGTCTGCAGCAGCGTACGCTGCGCCTGTTTGCCGGCGCGGGCATCGTTCCGGCCTCCTCGCCGCTGGGCGAATGGCGCGAAACCGGCGTCAAACTGACCACCATGCTTAACGTATTTGGCTTGAATTAAGAGGCAAGGATGATTGCATTTACCCGTTGGCCGGATGAGTTCGCGGCCCGCTATCGCCAAAAAGGCTACTGGCAGGATCTGCCATTAACCAATCTGATCACCCGTCACGCGGAAAACGACGCCGTGGCGATTATCGATGGCGATCGACACATTAGCTACCGCCAGTTTAACCAGCGGGTGGACAACCTTGCCTGCTCTCTGCAGCGTCAGGGACTGAAGCGCGGGGAAACCGCGCTGGTGCAGCTGGGCAACGTCGCCGAGTTTTACTTCACCTTCTTCGCGCTGCTGCGTATCGGCGTCGCGCCGGTGAACGCGTTGTTCAGTCACCAGCGCAGCGAGCTTAACGCCTACGCCGCGCAGATTAAACCGGCGCTGCTGATCGCCGACCGCGAGCACGCGCTGTTTGCCGACGATAGCTTTCTTCACGCGTTTATCGCTGAACATCCTTCCCTGCGCGTGGCGCTGCTGCGTAACGACGGCGGCGAGCGCGATCTGGCGACGGAGATTAACCGCCCGGCGGATAACTTTATCGCTAACCCAACGCCTGCCGACGAAGTGGCCTTTTTCCAGCTCTCCGGCGGCAGCACCGGGACGCCGAAGCTGATCCCGCGTACCCATAACGATTACGACTACAGCATTCGCCGCAGCAACGAGATCTGCGGGATTAACGCTGAGACGCGCTACCTCAACGCGCTGCCGGCGGCGCATAACTATGCGATGAGCTCCCCGGGGTCGCTGGGCGTTTTCCTCGCCGGCGGGCGGGTGATCCTCGCCGCCGACCCCAGCGCCACCCTCTGTTTCCCGCTGATTGAAAAACATCAGATCAACGTCGCCTCGCTGGTGCCGCCGGCGGTCAGCCTGTGGCTGCAGGCGATCCATGAATGGGGCGGCAATGCCCAGCTGCAGTCGCTGCAGCTGCTGCAGGTCGGCGGCGCGCGCCTGTCGGCGACCCTTGCCGCGCGCATCCCGGCGGAAATTGGCTGCCAGCTGCAGCAGGTGTTCGGCATGGCGGAGGGGCTGGTGAATTACACCCGCCTTAACGACAGCCCTGAGCGGATTATTCATACCCAGGGCTGCCCGATGTGCCCGGACGATGAAGTGTGGGTGGCGGATGCCGACGGCAACCCGCTGCCGCGCGGCGAAGTGGGCCGCCTGATGACCCGCGGGCCGTACACCTTCCGCGGCTACTACAACAGCCCGCAGCATAACGCGGAAGCCTTTGACGCCGACGGGTTTTACTGTTCCGGCGATCTGATATCGATCGATGAAGACGGGTATATCACCGTCCAGGGCCGGGAAAAAGACCAGATCAACCGCGGCGGCGAGAAGATCGCCGCCGAAGAGATCGAAAACCTGCTGCTGCGCCATGAGGCGGTGATCCACGCCGCGCTGGTCAGCATTGAGGACAACCTGCTGGGCGAGAAGAGCTGCGCTTACCTGGTGGCGACCTCGCCGCTGCGCGCCGTCGCGGTGCGCCGCTTCCTGCGCGAGCAGGGGGTGGCTGAATTTAAACTGCCGGACCGCGTGGAGTGCGTTGCCGCGCTGCCGCTGACGCCGGTGGGCAAAGTCGATAAGAAACAATTACGTCAGTGGCTGGCCGAAGGCAAGCTGGGCTGAAGGAGAACAGAAAATGGCAATCCCTAAATTACAGGCTTACGCGCTGCCGGAAGCCAGCGATATCCCGGCGAACAAAGTCAGCTGGGCCTTTGAGCCCTCCCGCGCCGCGCTGCTGATCCACGATATGCAGGAGTATTTCCTCAATTTCTGGGGTGAAAACAGCGCGATGATGGAGAAAGTGGTGGCCAATATCGCCGCCCTGCGCGACTTCTGCAAACAGAACGGCATTCCGGTGTACTACACCGCCCAGCCGAAAGAGCAGAGCGATGAAGATCGCGCGCTGCTGAATGATATGTGGGGGCCGGGGCTGACCCGTTCGCCGGAGCAGCAGCAGGTGATTGCCGCCCTGGCGCCGGATGAAGACGACACCGTGCTGGTGAAATGGCGCTACAGCGCGTTTCATCGCTCGCCGCTGGAGGCGATGCTGAAGGAGAGCGGCCGCGACCAGCTGATCATCACCGGCGTGTATGCCCATATCGGCTGCATGACCACCGCCACCGACGCCTTTATGCGTGATATCAAACCGTTCTTTGTCGCCGACGCGCTGGCGGACTTCAGCCGCGAAGAGCACCTGATGGCGCTGAAATACGTCGCCGGCCGCTCCGGCCGCGTGGTGATGACCGAAGCGCTGTTGCCGCTGCCGGCCTCCAAAGCGGCGCTGCGCGCGCTGATCCTGCCGCTGCTCGACGAATCCGACGAACCGCTGGATGATGAAAACCTGATCGACTACGGTCTGGATTCGGTGCGGATGATGGCCCTGGCCGCCCGCTGGCGCAAAGTGCACGGCGATATCGACTTCGTGATGCTGGCGAAAAACCCGACCATCGACGCCTGGTGGGCGCTGCTTTCCCGCGAGGTGCGATAATGGCGGCGCTGGATTTTCGCGGTCAGACCGTGTGGGTGACCGGCGCAGGTAAAGGGATCGGTTATGCCACCGCGCTGGCTTTTGTGGAGGCCGGCGCCAACGTCACCGGTTTCGACCTCGCCTTTGACGGCGAACGCTACCCGTTTGCGACCGAAACGCTGGACGTCGCCGATGCCGACCGGGTGCGCGAGGTGTGCAGCCGCCTGTTGGCGAACACCGAGCGGTTAGACGTGCTGGTGAACGCCGCCGGGATCCTGCGCATGGGCGCCACCGACCAGCTAAGCGCGGAAGACTGGCAGCAGACCTTCGCGGTCAACGTCGGCGGGGCGTTCAACCTGTTTCAGCAGACGATGGCCCAGTTCCGTCGCCAGCGGGGCGGGGCCATCGTCACCGTCGCCTCCGATGCCGCGCACACGCCGCGCATCGGCATGAGCGCCTATGGCGCCTCGAAGGCGGCGCTGAAAAGCCTGGCGCTGACCGTCGGCCTTGAGCTGGCGGGCAGCGGGGTGCGCTGTAATCTGGTCTCGCCGGGCTCTACCGATACCGATATGCAGCGCACGCTGTGGGTCAGCGACGATGCGGAGCAGCAGCGGATCCGCGGTTTCGGCGAGCAGTTTAAGCTCGGCATCCCGCTGGGTAAGATTGCCCGCCCGCAGGAGATTGCGAATACCATTCTGTTCCTCGCCTCTGCTCATGCCAGCCATATCACCCTGCAGGATATCGTGGTGGACGGCGGCTCGACGCTGGGGGCGTAAATGGCCTGGAAACGAGCGCTCACGCTGGCGGCGCTGAACGCCAGCAGCGAAAACACCCTGGTGGCGCATCTGGGGATCGTCTACACCCGGCTGGAGGCGGGGCTGCTGGAGGCGGAGATGCCGGTGGATGCCCGCACCCATCAGCCGTTTGGCCTGCTGCACGGCGGCGCTTCAGCGGCGCTGGCGGAGACGCTGGGGTCGATGGCCGGCTGGCTGATGACCGACGAGGGGCAGTGCGTGGTCGGCACCGAGCTGAACGCCACCCATCACCGGGCGGTCTCCAGCGGGAAAGTGCGCGGCGAGTGCCGCCCGCTGCATCTTGGCCGGCAGAGCCAGAGCTGGGAGATTGTGGTGTATGACGAGAAGGGGCGGCGCTGCTGCACCTGTCGTCTGGGCACCGCGGTGCTGGGCTAAGTAGCCACGCTTTCCCCGGCTTGCGCTGCGCTGAGCCGGGCTACGTATCGGCGCAATGGGTAGCCCGGATAAGGCGCAGCGCGCCGCCATCCGGGAATCTCCCTGCTCGCGCTGCGCTTAGCAGGGCTACGGTTTCTGGGTCAGGAAGCTGCTGTTTCCCCGGCTTGCGCTGCGCTTAGCCGGACTACGTATCGGCGCAATGGGTAGCCCGGATAAGGCGCAGCGCGCCGCCATCCGGGAATATCCCCGCTCGGCTGTACTTAGCAGGGCTACGGTTTCTGGGTCAGGAAGCCGCTGTTTCCCCGGCTTGCGCTGCGCTTAGCCGGACTACGGATCTGTAGGTCGGGTAAGGCGTTAGCCGCCACCCGACAAACAAACGGCACCGTTCACGATAATCCTTTCATTCATTTTCCTGCCTTAAGTGATCTCGCTAGCAATGTGAGACAAATCTCTGTGGGTGGACGGCATCTGCGCTGTTTCGATGTTGTTAAATTCTGCGTTGTGTTCTAGAAACAAACTGTAACATCCTGATTACCCTACCGGTGGACCACAACAATGAATAATTCAGGGAAATACCTTATCTGGGCACTGCTCTCCGTGATCGGAGCCTTTGCCCTCGGCTACATTGCTTTAAACCGGGGTGAGCAGATCAACGCGCTGTGGATTGTCGTCGCGGCAGTCTGCGTTTATCTGATCGCGTATCGTTTTTACGGCCTGTATATCGCCAAAACCGTGCTCGGCGTCGACCCGACGCGCATGACGCCCGCGGTGCGGCATAACGATGGCCTCGACTATGTCCCGACCGACAAAAAAGTGCTGTTCGGTCACCATTTTGCCGCCATCGCCGGCGCGGGGCCGCTGGTGGGCCCGGTGCTCGCCGCGCAGATGGGCTATCTGCCGGGGATGATCTGGATCCTCGCCGGCGTAGTGCTGGCCGGGGCGGTGCAGGACTTTATGGTGCTGTTCGTTTCCACCCGTCGCGACGGCCGTTCGCTGGGCGAGCTGGTGAAAGAGGAGATGGGGGCGACCGCCGGGGTGATTGCCCTGGTGGCGACCTTTATGATCATGGTGATCATCCTCGCGGTGCTGGCGATGATCGTGGTGAAAGCGCTGACCCACAGCCCGTGGGGAACCTATACCGTGGCCTTTACCATTCCGCTGGCGCTGTTTATGGGGATCTATATTCGCTATCTGCGCCCGGGGCGCATTGGCGAAGTGTCGGTGATTGGGCTGGTATTGCTGGTGTTCGCCATTATCTCCGGCGGCTGGGTAGCGGAAAGCCCGACCTGGGCGCCGTTCTTTGACTTTACCGGCGTCCAGCTCACCTGGATGCTGGTGGGCTACGGCTTTGTCGCCGCGGTGCTGCCGGTCTGGCTGCTGCTCGCCCCGCGCGACTACCTCTCCACCTTCCTGAAAATCGGCACTATCGTCGGTCTGGCGATCGGCATTCTGATTATGCGTCCGACCCTGACCATGCCGGCGCTGACCAAATTTATCGACGGCACTGGCCCGGTATGGACTGGCAACCTGTTCCCGTTCCTGTTTATCACCATCGCTTGCGGCGCGGTGTCGGGCTTCCACGCCCTGATTGCCTCCGGTACCACGCCGAAGATGCTGGCGAATGAAAATCAGGCCTGCTTTATCGGCTACGGCGGCATGCTGATGGAATCCTTCGTGGCGATTATGGCGCTGGTGGCCGCCTGTATCATTGACCCGGGCGTCTACTTCGCGATGAACAGCCCGATGGCGGTGCTGGCGCCGGCGGGAACCACCGATGTGGTGGCCTCGGCGGCGCAGGTGGTGAGCGGTTGGGGCTTTGCGATTACCCCGGAAACGTTGACGCATATCGCGAATGAGGTGGGCGAGCAGTCCATCATCTCCCGCGCCGGCGGGGCGCCTACGCTGGCGGTGGGCATGGCCTACATTCTCCACGGCGCGCTGGGCGAGTTGATGGACGTCTCGTTCTGGTACCACTTCGCCATTCTGTTTGAAGCGCTGTTTATCCTGACGGCGGTGGATGCCGGCACCCGTGCGGCGCGCTTTATGCTGCAGGATCTGCTGGGGGTGATCTCCCCGAACCTGAAGCGTACTGACTCGTTACCGGCTAACCTGCTGGCGACGGCGCTGTGCGTGCTGGCGTGGGGCTACTTCCTCCATCAGGGAGTGGTCGATCCGCTGGGCGGCATTAACACCCTGTGGCCGCTGTTCGGTATCGCCAACCAGATGCTGGCGGGGATGGCGCTGATGCTCTGCGCAGTGGTGCTGTTCAAGATGAAACGTCAGCGCTATGCGTGGGTGGCGCTGGTGCCGACGGCCTGGCTGCTGATCTGTACCCTCACCGCCGGCTGGCAGAAGGCCTTCAGCCCGGACAATAAAGTGGGCTTCCTGGCGATTGCCAACAAGTTCCAGGCGATGATCGACAGCGGCAAAATCCCGGCGCAGTACACCGAGTCGCAGCTGGCGCAGCTGGTGTTTAACAACCGTCTCGATGCCGGGCTGACCATCTTCTTTATGATCGTGGTGGTGGTGCTGGCGCTGTTCTCGATTAAAACCGCGCTGGCGGCGCTGAAAGAGAATAAACCGACGGCGAAAGAGACACCGTATGAGCCAATGCCTGAAAACCTGGACGCGATAGTGACCCAGGCGAAAGGGGCGCATTAACCTGTGTGCCGGGTGGCGGCTTCGCCTTACCCGGCGTACTTTTTCTGTGAGATCAGAATTATGTTCGACACCCTTTCCAAAGCAGGTAAGTACCTGGGCCAGGCCGCCAAAATGATGATCGGCGTGCCGGATTACGACAACTACGTCGAGCACATGCGCGTCAACCATCCGGATCAGACGCCAATGACCTACGAAGCATTTTTCCGCGAACGCCAGGACGCCCGCTACGGCGGCAAGGGCGGGGCGAAGTGCTGTTAACCCTCTTTCGGCAGATAGAGGCTGATCTGCTCCTGCTTACAGCCGTAGAGCGCCGCCAGCTTCTCGCGGGTGCGCTTCTGCGGACGGGAGTCCAGCGCTTCCAGCTGTGACACGGCGGACTGGCTGATGCCGAGCTTTTCGGCGACCTCCTGCTGGGACATCCCGCGTAGGATGCGCCACGCAGCCTGCAGGCTGACGTTTTCTTTATGCATCACGTCGCATACTTGGCCTGGCAGCATGACGTTATCATAGATGTGTGATTCATAAGGAATATCTTCCCAGTCGCTTTCATCCTCGTCGTCGTACTCCAGCAGAGCCAGGCGCATACGAAAGTAATCACTGTAAGGAATGACGACATACTGGTCTTTTCCTTCTTCATCCTTGATGTACTGAATAGTCATATTCGGCATGCTCCTCATGCAGGTAGGTGGTGGTGGTTCGGCGTTTAACCGCCACTATCGATTTTAGAAAATGGCTTATCTGCCGTTTTTGACCAGACAATCTTCATCCGTACCTCCACTGTACGACCGCACAAAATATAAGGAAATAATAAGACTATTAGATAAATTCCGAATTTCTTATGGGGTAGGGTAGAGCGGAGAAAAAACGCAGGTAAGCGGCAAAACGCAACCCGTCGAGGCGGCTCGAAAAGGCCTCTGCCGGGCGACAGAGGCTTGCAGAAAATGTGCGATCAGGCGTTCAAACCGCCATCCACGTCCAGCCCGGTGCCGGAGATCTGCCCGGCGGCCGGGCTGGCGAGGAAGGTGACCGCCGCGGCGATGTCTTCCGGCTGGCCGTAGTGACCTAACGCAATAAGTTGACGCTGGGCATCGGCCTGCTCGCCGTCTTCCGGGTTCATATCGCTGTTGGTCGGGCCGGGATGGACGAGGTTAACGGTGATCCCGCGGGGGCCTAAATCGCGCGCCAGGCCGCGGGTAAGGGAGTTGAGGGCGGACTTGGTCATCGAGTAAACCGCGATGCCCGGCTGCGCCACGCGGTTAGCCAGACAGCTGCCGATGTTGATGATGCGCCCGCCGTCTGACATATGCACCAGCGCCTCCTGGATGGCGATAACCACCCCACGAATATTGACGTTGATAAGCGCGTCGATGTCCGCCAGCGTCATGGACTCCAGCGGGCCGCCGCGCGCGATCCCGGCGTTGTTGACCAGAATGTCCAGCCCGCCGAGGGAACGCGCCGCATGGGTGACGGCATCCTGAATCGCCTGCGCGCTGGCGCTGTCGGCCTGCACCGCTTCACCGTGCCGGCCCAGCGCTTTTATTTCATCGGCGACCGCCTGGGCTTTATCGGCCGATTTTTCATACGTAATAACCACATCGGCGCCGGCGCGCGCCAGCGACAGGGCGATAGCCCGACCCAACCCACGGCTGGCGCCGGTAACCAGCGCCTTCTTACCTGTTAAATCGATCTGCATGATGACCTCGTTGCGAGAGTGGTGAGAATCATCATTAGGTATAGACGGTCGGGTAATTAACGGCTGAAGTATTCCACCTTCTCAAACGCCGCGCGCAGAACCTCAGGGGTTAACGTCACCGGTAAATAGTGAATCGACTCGCCCGGGCGCAGGGTATGGGCAATGACCCGGTCAAGCTCTGCGCGGTTATTGATATCGACCTCCAGCGCCGCCAGCGTCGCCGGCAGGTTAAAGCGCTGCCAGGCCTGCACCAGCTGCGCCAGGACCTCATCCTGACCGAGCAGGGCGCTTTGCACCAGAATGCCGTAGGCTACCTTGGTGCCGTGGAGGAATTTATCCGTCTGCGGCAGCACCGTCAGCCCGTTATGCACCGCGTGGGCGGCGGCGACCCGGGTGTAACGTTCCCCCAGCCCGCCAACCATCCCGCCGCCGGCGATAACCGCATCCACCACATCGCGAAACGCCTGGGTCAGCTCGCCGCGGCGCTGGTCCGCCAGCGCCGTTTCGCTGCTGGCCAGCAGCACGTCGCGGATCGCCAGCGCGCCGTTAATCCCCAGCCGCACGGTGAGCGGCAGCGCCTCCGGCTGCGGCGCCAGCACCACTGCCTCATACCATTTGGCTAAGGTGTCGCCAATGCCCGCCAGCAGGTACTCCGCCGGGGCGTTGAGAATGATGCGCGGCTCGACCAGCACCAGGAAATTCGCGTCATCGAAGATCTCAAAATTCAGGGCCTGTCCGGCGTCGCTGTACCACACCGACAGCGGCGTCCATGCCGCGCAGGTGGCGGCGATGGTCGGGATGGCCACCAGCGGAACTCCCAGGCGGCGGGCCAGCACTTTCGCGCTGTCGAGCAGCGCGCCGCCGCCTACGCCAATCACTACCGCCCGATCGTCACCTGAGGCCTGCGCCAGCGCCGCCACATCGCGTTCGCTGCAGTGGCCGGTAAAGCGGATCTTTTTTGCCTCCGGCAGGTGGAAGGCCGCCGGCAGAAAAGGTTCGGCGCCGGCCAGGGCGCGCTCGCCATAGACCCACACCGCCCGCGATAGCTGGTCGGCGTTAAAAAAATCGCTTAGCCGCTGAAGGCTGCCAGGGTGGGAGAAATAGTTGGCCGGGCCGGGTACGACGCGGATCTCGCTGTTGCTCATGAAAGCTGTCCTTATAGGTGTTGGGCTAACCTGATGTTATGTCTGGACATCCAGATGGCTAATATTATTTCGTTGTATCTTATGCTTTTTACGCAGTTGTCAGCCAGCGGCGGCTATGAAAAATTCGTTAAATCAGAAGATTAATTGCCGCACGGGAGCAGTGATGAGCGCGAATCGCCTTGAGATGCATAACATTAGCCTGGCCTTCTCCGGCTTTCAGGCGCTGAACAAGGTGGCCTTCACCCTTCATGGCGGGTCGGTGCATGCCCTGACCGGCGCCAACGGCGCGGGTAAGTCGACGCTGATGGCGGTGCTGTGCGGCACCCACGCCCATTATCAGGGCGAAGTGACGATCAATAACCAGCCGGTCACTATTCGTTCGCCGCGGGATGCCAAACAGCTGGGGATCCACCTGGTGCAGCAGGAGGTGGACGTGGCGCTGGTGCCGGGCATGAGCATTGCCGAAAACATCATGCTGGACAGGCTGGCGGAGCCGGGGACGACCTTCCGCTGGTCGCGGGTTCGGCAGCTGGCGCGCGAGGCGCTGGCGCAGCTGGACGTGGCGCTGGACGTCAGGCGCTCTATTGACAGCTGCACGCTCGCCGAAAAACAGCAGATCCTGCTGGCCCGCGCCCTGTCGCACCATTGCCGCTTTCTGATCCTCGATGAACCCACCGCGCCGCTGGATCAGCATGAAAGCGAACGCCTGTTTGCGGTGGTACGCCGTCTGCAGCAGCAGGGGATCGGGGTGGTGTTTATTTCGCACCGCATCCACGAGCTGAAGGCGATCTGCGACACCCTGACGGTGCTGCGCGACGGGCGTCTGATTGAGAGCGGCCCGATGGCGCCGCTGAGCGGGGAACAGATTGTCGAAAAGATGCTGGGCCACGAGCTGAGCGATATCTTCCCGCCGCCGCGTCCACCGCACGGAGAAGAAGTGCTGCTGCAGGTGGAAGGGCTGCACGATGAGGCGCTGCTGCAGGATATCTCGCTGCGCCTGCGTAAGGGGGAAATTCTGGGTATCGCCGGGCTGGCCGGGGCGGGCAAAACCGAGCTGTGCAAAGCGCTGTTCGGCGCCAGCAAAAGCCGGGTGCAGCGCGGCGAGCTGAACGGCCAGCCGTGGCGGCCGCGGGATCCCGCCGACTCGGTGGGGCGCGGCCTGGCGCTGGTCCCGGAGGAGCGGCGCAAAGAGGGCATTTTCATCGAAGAGCCGATCGCGATGAACCTGGCGGTCAGCGCCGATAACCACTTTTCGCGCTGGAGCCTGTTCGGCCATCGCCAGGCCTGGCGCTGGGCGGAGGAGGTGATAGCCCGCCTCGGCGTGCGCGCCACCGGTCCCGGTCAGACGCTGCGCCGTCTGTCCGGCGGCAATCAGCAGAAGGTGGCCATTGGCAAATGGTTGCGCGGCGATGCCAACGTTTTGATTTTTGACGAACCGACCAAAGGGGTCGATGTGAAAGCGAAAACCGATCTGTTCATGCTGATCGATGGTCTGGCGCGGGAAGGCAAAGGGGTGATTTATGCCTCGGGTGAATTCGCCGAGCTGGTCGGTTTATGCGACCGCATCTGCGTACTATGGGACGGACGGATCGTGGCGGAGATCCCCGGCGCGGAAGCCCGGGAAGAGACACTGCTTTATTATTCAACCGGAGGAGCGGCAGCGTGAGCAAGGCCCTGGCAGTGAACGCGACGGTATCGGGCCGTCAGCGATTTTTTGATTTTCTCTATAAGTGGGGCATGTTGCTGACCGTGGTGCTGCTGGTGGCGGTCTTTGGCTTCGCCTCGGACAACTTCCTTGACCCGTTCAACATCATCAACATTCTGCGCTCGATAGCCATCGTGACGGTGATTGCCATTGGGGTGTCGATTTCCCTCACCATCGGCGGCTTCGATCTGTCCGTCGGATCGACGGCGTCGCTGGCCAACGCCCTGGTGATCTCCCTGTTTGTCTGGCACGGCCTGGGGACCACCGAAGCCATTCTGATCACCCTCGCGCTCTGCACCCTGGTGGGGTTGTTTAACGCCTTTCTGATCGTGGTGCTGCGCATCCCCGACATGCTCGCCACCCTGGCCAGCCTGTTTGTGATTCAGGGGGTGGCAATGACATACAGCTACGGCGGGTCGATTACCGAAAACATGGTGCTGCCGAGCGGCGAGATGGCAGAAGGCACCATCCCGGCGGCGTTTGGCGCGCTGGGCCAGGTGCCGACCATCGTCATCATCATGCTGGTGGTGACGCTGGTCGCCCAGCTGGCGCTGTCGTTCACCACCCACGGCCGGCGGATGTACGCCATCGGCGGCAACCCGGAGGCGGCGCGGCTCTCCGGCCTGCGGATCACGCGTTATAAAGTGGCGGCGTACGTGATTGCCTCGCTGCTGGCCGGGCTCGGCGGCATTCTGCTGGCCTCGCGTATCGGATCGTCGCAGGTTAACGCCGGCGGCGGCTATCTGATGGACGCGGTGGCGGCGGCCTGGATCGGCTTTTCGCTGGCCGGCTCCGGCAAACCGAACGCCCTGGGGACGCTGGTGGGGGCGGTGATCCTCGGCGTGCTCTCCAACGGGCTGGTGATGCTCTCGGTGCCGTATTACGCGATGGACATTATTAAAGGGCTGGTACTGGCTGGCGCGCTGGCACTGACCTATTTTCAGCGCCGTACTTAACATTTTACAGGGTAAACCGCATGAAAAAGATCGCACTCTCTCTCATTACGCTGGGTCTGCTGCAGTCGACGGCGGCGCTGGCCACCGCCCCGACGCCGGTGCCGGCGGCCATTGCCGAACACAATGGCCCGATCCGCATTGCAGTGATCCGCAACCTGGGGTCTGACGATAACACCACCCAGTTTGTCGCCGGGGCGCTGCAGGAAGGCAAAAAGCTCGGTTTCAAAATCAGCACCTTCCTGAGCAACGGCGATGACGCCAAATTCCAGGACTTCGTCAACCAGGCGATCAGCCAGAAATACGACGGCATTATTCTCTCCCAGGGGCGTGACCCCTATTCGACGGCCCTGGTGAAGAAGGCGGTGGACGCCGGGATCAAAGTGGCGGTGTTCGATACCGCGGTGAGCGGCGAGATCCCCGGCGTGACGGTCAGCCAGCAGGATGACGCCTCACTGACCGATCTCTCCTTTGGCCAGCTGGTGAAAGACTTCAACGGCAAAGCCAACATCGTCAAGCTGTGGGTGGCGGGTTTCCCGCCAATGGAGCGCCGTCAGGCGGCTTACCAGACGCTGCTGAAGCAAAATCCGGGGATTAAAGAGCTGGAGTCGATCGGCGCCGTTTCGTCCGATGTGCAGGGAGATACCGCTAACAAGGTGGGGGCGATCCTCGCCAAATATCCGAAAGGGAAAATCGACGCTATCTGGGGCACCTGGGATGCCTTTAGCCAGGGGGCCTATAAGGCGCTGAAAGAGAACGGCCGCACCGAGATCAAACTCTACAGTATTGATATTTCCAACCAGGATCTGCAGCTGATGCGCGAAGCCGGCAGCCCGTGGAAGGTGAGCGTGGCGGTGGATCCGAAGCTTATCGGCGCGACCAACGTGCGGCTGATCGCCAATAAGATCGCCGGCGAGCCGACGCCGGCCACCTACGACTTCAAGGCGGCGGCGATCCCGCAGGCGCTGCTGGCGGCCCAGCCGGGGGCGGTGAACGTGGCCACGCTGGGGAAAATCATTCCGGGCTGGGGCCAGACGGAAGACTTTATCGCGCCGTGGTTTGCGACGCTGGAAGCGAAAAACAAATAAAACGAAGCCGGGTGGCGGCGGGGGCGGCCTGTTGCCCTTTCCCACAGGGAGAGGGGGAAAACCAACAGCGCCCTTAGGCCCGGTAAGCGCAGCGCCACCGGGCGAAAGGAATTCCCTATGTCAGCATTACCTTCCCCAGAATACAGCCGCAATATGCGGCTGATCGGCCATAGCGACCAGGGCGGTCGTCCGGACGGCGTCCAGCTGATGGTGCATCGCGGATTCGCCTATATTGGCCATATGGTGTCGCAGGGTTTTTCCGTGGTCGATGTTCGCGATCCGACCCGGCCCACCACGGTCAACTATATTGCCGCGCCGCCGGGCACCTGGAACGTGCACCTCCAGACGCATGACGATCTGCTGCTGGTGATCAACGCCCGGGATCTGTTTGCCGATGCCCGTTTTGCCGATGAGAAGGTGTACTACACCCGCTCGGTGGGTGACACGGTCAGCGATGTGCAGGACAACGGCTGGAGCGCCGGGCTGCGCGTGTTTGATATCTCCACGCCGGATAAGCCGCGTGAAATTGGCTTTCTGTCGCTGAGCGGTATCGGCATTCACCGCATCTGGTACGTCGGCGGCCGCTGGGCGTATGTGTCCGCGCTGATCGACGGTTTTACCGACTACATCTTCCTGACCATCGATCTGGCCGATCCGCGTAAACCGCAGGTTGCCGGGCGCTGGTGGCTGCCGGGGATGCACCAGGCGGGCGGTGAAACACCGGACTGGCCGCAGGGCAAACGCTATGCGCTGCACCACGCCATTATTGCCGGGGATACCGCCTACGGCAGCTGGCGCGACGGCGGCCTGACGCTGCTGGATGTCAAAGACCGTACCCATCCGACGCTGATCAGCCATCGCAACTGGAGCCCGCCGTTCGGCGGCGGAACGCATACCGCGCTGCCGCTGCCGGATCGCGATCTGCTGGTGGTGCTGGATGAGGCGGTGCTCGACAATCAGGAGGACGGCGAGAAGCTGATCTGGCTGTTTGATATTCGCGAGCCGGCGAACCCGGTGAGTATCTCGACTTTCCCACAGCCTGATGAAATCGACTATGTGGCGAAAGGGGCGCACTTCGGGCCGCATAACCTGCATGAGAACCGGCCGGGGAGCTTTGTCAGCTCAACGCTTATCTTCGCCACCTATCAGAATGCCGGCGTGCGGGCGTACGATATTTCCAACCCGTATCGTCCGCTGGAGACCGGGGCGCTGGTGCCGGCTGCTCCTGAGAGGATGATGGATACCCGTCCCGGCCGCCCGCGGGTGATCCAGTCCTGCGATGTGTTTGTCGATGCGCAGGGCATTATCTACAGCACCGATTACAACGGCGGGCTGTCGGTGATTGAGTATCTGGGGTGAGGACAAGGTCAACGCAAAATTGTGCTCGCATGTCTGCCGGGTGGCGGCTTTCGCCTTACCCGGCCTACAAAAGACTGCAATATCAAACCGTCATGCGGTTATCTGTAGGCCCGCGCAAGCGCAGCGCCGCCGGGCAATCCCAGAAGAATGCACTTTTTTAGGGTTTGCTCCCTCTACCAGGGGAGAGGTCTGGGGTGAGGGCAAGGTCAACGCAAAAAGGCAATGACAATTGCCTTTTTCTGGCTGATGACAAACCTGTTTCGTTATTGTGCTCGCATGTCTGCCGGGTGGCGGCTTTCGCCTTACCCGGCCTACAAAAGACTGCAAGATCAAACCGTTATGCCGTTATCTGTAGGCCCGCGCAAGCGCAGCGCCGCCGGGCAATCCCTGAAGATTGCACTTTTTTAGGGTTTGCTCCCTCTCCCTGGGGGAGAGGGCTGGGGTGAGGGCAACAGGCCGCGCTCAGCTGTACTGGCGCACCCGCGCCAGCAGCTCGTCGACGCTGTCGATACGCTCGGCCAATACGATCAGCGCTTTGCCCAGGGTAATGGCGTGGCGCAGGCACTCATGCCGCATAGCGTCATCCTGGATAGTGTCGATATCCGCGACGTGCGACAGCCCGACGCTGCGGCGGATCAGTTCGCTGCCGCAGAAGCCGACCGCGTCCGCCCAGACCTTTTTCAGAAAGGCGGAGGCGTAGCCGGGGTAAGCCAGCGCCGCGTCGCGGGTTTTCTCCGCCGCCAGCGCCTGGAAGCGCTCGGCAAAGGTGGTCCACAGCTGGTGGATGTCGTTCAGCCGCTGCTCGCGCGCGGCGGCGGCGTCGCGAATGCCGAGCTGGCCCGGCAGGCCGCAGTAGTTCAGCAGCAGGTTGCCGATGGCGGTGCCGATATCGAAGCCGATGGGGCCGAAGTAGCCGAACTCGGCGTCGATGGCCTTCAGGCTGCCTTCGGCAACGAAAATCGACCCGCTGTGGATATCGCCGTGCAGCAGCGCTTCCGCATGGGCAAAGAAACGGTGCTTCAGCGCCGCCACCGCCAGCTTAAGCTGGGCGTCGTCGCGCAGGGCGGCGACATCGGCCTCCAGCTCCGCCGGGTAGTTATTGCGCGCGTGGATCTGATACGGGTCGTTAAAGAACAGATCCTCGGTGATCTCGCACATCGCCGGGTTAATAAACTGCGCCACCTGCGCCTTTTTCTCGTGGGGATGGAGATAGAAATCGCTGGTGTGAAACAGCACCTGCGCCAGATAGTCGCCAAGCTGGCGGGCCGCCTGAGGGTAGTAGACGTTAGCGATAAGCTCCCCGCGCCAGATGCGGTGGTCAGAAAGATCTTCCATCACCATCACCGCCAGTTCGGGATCAAAGTGATGGATTTTTACCGTGTGCTGCGGGCTGTGCTGATAGTGGGCGACCAGGGTCTGCGCTTCCAGACGGGCGCGGTCAAGGGTCAGCGGCCAGGATTCGCCGACGCAGCGCACGTAGGGCAGGGCCTGTTTGACGATCGCCCGGCTGACGCCCTGGCGATCGAACACTTTAAACACCAGATTGAGGTTGCCATCGCCCACTTCCTGCGCGCTGACCAGCTCAGATGGGTTGTCGATGCCGGCGAACTGCTGCGCGTAAGCCACGGCGTCGTGGGCGGTGAAGGTATGGTATTGCGACATTGCCTCGATCCTCGAATTCTGATTAAGCCGTTCAGACGTCTATACTTCTGGATTTCATCCTGACACAATGTGATACAACAACGCAACAGGGATTTAACGACATGCAGACATTACAGACCACCAGCCTGCGGGTGAGTGAAAATCAGCTTTTTATTCTCGACCAGCAGGCCTTGCCGCAGGAAAAACGCTGGCTGGCGGCGGATAACGTTGCACTGCTGGTGGACCATATTCACGCCCTGCGGGTGCGCGGCGCGCCGTTGATTGGCCTGTCCGCCAGCCTGCTGCTGGCCCTGCTGGCCCAGCGCGGCCTGAGCCGGGACGAACTCCAGCAGGCGCTGGAGACGCTGCGCGCGGCGCGGCCGACGGCGGTCAACCTGATGAATAATCTGGATCGCATGAAGCAGGCGCTGGCCCGGGAGGATTATCCGCAGGCGCTGGAAGCGGAAGCCCTGCGTCTGGTCGAAGAAGATAAACAGCTGTGCGACCGCATCGCTGAGGCAGGCAGTGCGCTGGTGAAGCCCGGTAGCCGTCTGCTGACCCACTGCAACACCGGTGGCCTGGCGACCGCCGGGGTGGGGACCGCCCTGGGCGTTATCGCGCTGGCGCACCGGCAGGGAAAGGTGGCCAGCGTGTGGGTCGATGAAACCCGGCCGCTGCTGCAGGGCGGACGTTTAACCGCGTGGGAGCTGGGCGAGCTGGGCGTGCCCTATCAGCTGATCACCGATTCAATGGCCGCCAGCCTGATGGCGCAGGGGCAGGTGGATGCGGTGTGGGTCGGCGCCGACCGTATCGCCGCCAACGGCGATGTGGCGAATAAAATCGGCACCTATTCGCTGGCGGTTTTGGCCCATTACCACCAGATCCCGTTCTACGTCGCTGCGCCGCAGACGACCCTCGATCGCCATTGCCCGAACGGGGCGGCCATCCCCATTGAGCAGCGCGCCGCGGCGGAAGTGACCGGGGTGGCGGGCAGCTTTGGCGCGGTACAGTGGGCGCCGACCGGGGCCGCCGTTTACAATCCGGCGTTCGACGTCACGCCTGCCGGGCTGATTAGCGGCTGGGTGCTGGACAGCGGGGTGGTCACCCCGGCGCAAGTTGCCGCCGGGGCGTTTGCGCCGGACCACGGATAGCGGACCATGTGCCGGGCCTGGAAAAAACGGTTTCCCGGGCCCGGGCAATCGCCTGGCCGCTACGGCAGGACCATCGCTACCGCCGGGGCGGAGGGCTGGTCGATACGCTGACCCAGCGCGGTGATAGCCGCCTGGAAGGGACACAGCGTACCGACGTCGGTCTGACGGCAGCCCGGCTGACGCCACTCCTGACGCAGCATCGGGTGCTGCGCATCCGGCGTCTGCAGACGACGCAGGTCGTCGAGGCCTTGCGCCTGGAAATAGACCCGCAGATAGCGTTCCCCGCTCTTCGCGTCGCGCCAGCGCTCCAGCACCAGGCTACTGCCCGGCGGGATATTTCCCCGGCTGTAGCCCGGCAGCTGCCAGCTAAAGTTCATCAGCGTGCGCACCATGGCGATATTGGTGTCATGGGCCACCAGCAGCAGCCAGCGTACGTTCGGATTCGCCTCTGGTTTGACGCCGTCGAGCATGGCGTTGAGCAGCACCGACCCGCGTTTTTGCGCGGTATACAGCACGTCGTTGCTCAGATCGTAGTTTTCCGTTAACAGCGGCAGCAGGGCGGTGATCTGACTGGCCTGGGCGATCTTGCCCCACGCCAGCTGGCTGAGAGGCAGGTTTTCACTCCAGCCGAGACGCAGCGTCTCCACCATATTGGCCATCACGCTCAGTCCGCTAATGGTGGTTTTCCCGCTTTTACTCTGCTCGACCTGCCACGGGGTGTCGAAGACCGGACAGGGCTTATCGGCCTGACAAACCGCCTGTTTCAAAAGCTGGATGGCCGGCTCCAGCGCCTGCCGACGCTGCGCCAGATCCCCGGCCTTCTCTTTTACCGCCGCCAGCTGGCGGGCGGGGTCGGTTTGCGTGGCGGCGAATTTGTCGGTCTGAAACAGCGGATCGGCGTCCCCGCTGACGTAATGGATAGCGACGCCGCAGCCGGGGAAGGCGCCATCCACCAGCGCCTGGGCGGTCGCCCGCGTCCGCTGCAGCGGGCTGGCGCGCACGTAAATCGACTCCGCCGTCGGGCATCCCGCCTGCAGCAGGCCAAGCTGGCGATAGTGCTGGCCTTCCTCACGCCCTTTATTGACCACGGCGGCATAGCCATGACCGGTGAGCTCGCCGTCATGGGTGGTCCACTCGGTCCACGGTCGTCCGGTGGCGGCCTCGATGGCTTCCCGGTTGCCGGCCGTCGGCGGACGAATCCCGTGGCGGCTAAGCTCCACCACTTTCTCCAGCTGCCAGTCCGCGGCGGCGGCAGATTGCAGCGCCAGCAGCGGCAGCGCGCAGGCGATAAACAGGCGTAACAGCCCCTGATGTCTTGCAGGCATCATATCTTCTTCCTTAATTCGTTAATCGGTTATGAGGAGAACGAGGTCTGCCGTTCGACGGCATGGCGCCGGGCGACGATGGCGGCAGTGGTAAAACAGAGTAGCGCGGAACCCAGACCGGTACCCACCCAGAACAGCGCCAACGTGCTGAAATCATACAGCGTTTTGCCATTCTCAAGGATAGCCGTTTTATCAATAATGATCCCGGTGAGAAACTCGCCCAGGCCGGCGCCGGCGTAGCTGGCGATGCCGATGGTGCCGAGCGCGGCCCCCGCCGCTTTGCGCGAGGAGATATCGACGGCGATCAGCCCGCCGAGAAAGCAGGTCAGAGCGCCAATGGTTGCCCCGAAGATAATCATCGCCAGAATATCAGTGTAATAATTGTGCGGCGACCAGAGCATCAGGGCGAAGCCGGCGGTGTTCAGCAGGCTGATAAACCCGGCCATCACGCTGCGGTTGCGCGGGAAAAAGCGGTCGGAGAGCATGCCGGCGATGATGGTCCCGGCGATGCCGGCGATGGCGTTGACGCCGATAATCCCGGAGGCCTCCAGCGTGGAATAGGCTTTATCCTGCTCCAGAAAGAAGATCCCCCAGGAGTTGACGGCGTAGCGGTCGATGTACATAAAGGCGGAGGCGAGGGCGAGGGTCCACAGCGCCGGATTGCGCAGCGCCAGCAGCTGGTTTTTAAACACCGAGCCGCGGGCTTCGGCCTCTTCCTGCGGTTCATCGCGGATGACGTTGATGGACGGGAAGCCGCTGCTCTGCGGCGAATCGTGCATGAACAGCACCAGCAGCACCACGCCGGCGGCGCCGAGCGCGGCGGTGGACAGGTAGCCCATCTGCCAGCCAAACCCGGCGATCACCGCGGCGATCACCATATAGGTGACGGCCTCGCCGATATTATGCGCCGTCGACCAGATGCCATAGAAGGTGCCGCGCTCCTTAACGCCGTACCAGCGCGCCAGCGAGACCGCGCAGGGGCCGACGCCCATCGACTGCGCCCAGCCGTTGATCCCCCAGAAGATGGCCAGCAGCAGGGCGTTGGTGGTCATCCCCATCATCAGGTTCATCCCGGCGCTGAGCAATAAACCGAGGCTCATATAGCGCACCACGTTGGCGTGATCGGCGATAAAGCCGTTGACCAGTTTGCCGATGGCGTAGCTGAAGAACAGGGTGGAGCCGATCATGCCGAGCTCCGTCGGGGTGATCCCCAGCTCCACCAGCGCGCTTTTGGCGACGGTGAACGATAACCGGCAGACGTAAAAGGTGACGTAGGCCAGGGTCATGGCGATAAAGGTTTGCCAGCGCACCCGGCGAAAACGGTGTTCATCAAACGCGGCGCCCGCTTTCGGCGGCGACGCCCGGAAAAAAGCGATAATTCCAGACATAGGTGGTTCTCCGCAGGTCGGAGGCCTGACTGATTGATGTGGTTCGTCCGTGAATGAAGTTATCGTTACTGTGTAGAGTACATAATCAGAAATAGCCTGACCCGTAAGGGTTAATGTAATGGTTGTAGGATCATCTTTTTCAGCTGCGGGTAGAGCGTCTGGCTGGCCAGCAGCAGCGGGTTGCCGCGCTGGATCCCCTCCTGCGCCAGAAAATCGTTGCTGGCGCCGCCCGCTTCGCGCATCAGCACCAGCCCCGGCAGGGCGTCCCATGGGTTCATGTGCGGCTCGTAGTAGCCAATCAACCGGCCTGCCGCCGCCCAGGCGCTCATCAGCGCGCCGGAGCCGTTGCGGATAAACATGCCGCCGTCGCTGAGCAGCGCCTGCAGAAACGGCAGAAAGTCCGCCGGGGTGACGCGATGCGAGGTGCCGACGCCCATCACCCCCTCCCTGACCGTCGTCGCGGGGTGCGGACGGATCGGGGCGTCGTTGAGCCAGGCGCCATGGCCCCGCAGGGCGTGAAACAGCTCGCGATGGTTAGGGTCATAGACCACGCCGATGACCGGTTCGCCGTCGGCGACGATCGCCAGCGACAGGCACCAGGTGTGCAGGCCGTTGAGGAAACAGCTGGTGCCATCGATGGGGTCGACCACCCACAGCACCCGCGCGTCGGACAGGCGGGCGCCGCTCTCTTCGCCGAGAAAGCCATCCTCCGGAAACGCGCTCTGAATGCGCTGTTTCACAAAGGCCTCCACCCGCTTATCGGCCACGCTGACCACATCCTGCAGATCGTCGCCCTTATGGTCGACGGTCAGCGCTTCGCGTTGTTGATAGTATTCAAACGCCAGCTCAGCCCCCGCTTTCGCCAGCTCGCAGGCCAGGCGGTAGCGGGCCTGTAGCGCTTCTGATTCCTGAGATTGCATAGTGACTCCCTATTTTGCACACGTGTGCATTTTGCGTGAAAAAAACAGCCCCGAAGGGCCGAATGAGTGTGGCCGGGTTTCACAGAAGATTCTGTGATCGATCCAGCATAAAATGATTTTTTCATTTCGCACTTTGACGAATAATTAGTTTCACCGGCACTTCGCGATGGCGCGAGGGCAGGCTGAAGCGGGCGATCCGCGTCATCAACAGATCCACCGCGTGGTGGGCCAGCAGGGCGGTATTCTGTTGAACGGTGGTGAGCTGATAGGGGCGCCAGTCCGCCTGCGGGATATCGTCAAAGCCGACGATGGCCGGTAGCGGGGCGGCGGCGGGGGCGTCCCGCAGGCCGTCCAGGGCGCCCAGCGCCAGCATATCGGTGGCGCAGAACAGGGCCTGCACCCCGGGGTTTTCAGCAACTAATTCTCTGGCGGCCTGGTGGCCGGCCTGATAACCGCCGCCGTCGCAAAAGCGGCTGGTCACCGTCATGCCCGACGTCTGAGCGATAAAAGCGTCATAACGCTGGCGGGTGCTGAAGTTCTCGCGATTTTCGCCAATAAAGCCAACCTGCCGCCAGCCTCGACGACTGAACAAGCCCGCCACCAGCTTCGCCCCCTGGGCGTTATCGCTGCACACCCGGTCGCAGCCGGCGAGGTCCGCATGACGGTTGATCAGGGTGACGGGGATCTTGCGCGCCAGGTACTCTTCCGCCAGCGACAGCGGCGGTGCGCCGGAGGTGATGATCACGCCGGCGACGTGGTAGCTCAGCAGCTGTTTAAGCGAAGGGGCGAGCTGCTGCGGATCGTCAGCGTTCATCAGCAGCGGCATAAAGCCGTTGAGCGCCAGCTGATGGACCAGCGGCGCCAGCAGTTTGCTGCGAAACGGGTTGTCGAAACCGGCGGTGACGATGCCGATAAAATTACTGCTGCCGGTGATCATCGTCCGGGCGATGATATTCACCTGATAGCCCAGAGCTTCCGCGGCGCTCAGCACCTTCTGCCGGGTCTTCTCCGACACCGAGGCGCCGGGGGTGAAGGTCCGGGAGACCGCCGAGCGCGAGACGCCGGCCAGTCTGGCCACATCCTCGGCCTTAATCCATTTTTTATCGCTCATCGTCGTTTCGCGCCGTCTGTTTTCCAGGAAGCCGACGCCCGGGCGGGCGTCGGTCACGCACACTGCCTGAAAAGGTATCACAGAAAGGCGCCGACGCGCAGCGCCTTGCGCCTTATGCCGGGTAGCGGATGTGCTCCACCTCACGCTGCAAAATCACCTTACCGTGGCGAATGGAGGTTAGCACCCGCGCCTGGCGGCGGACGGCCTCGTAGTCGTTTTCCGCATCGAGGATCAGCAGGTTAGCCGGGCGGCCTTCGGCGAGGCCGTAGTTATCGCCCAGACAGAGCGCCCGGGCGCTGTTGTCGGTGACGAAGTCGAGGCAGCGCTGCAGATCGTCATAGCCGAGCATATGACAGATGTGCAGTCCGGCATCCAGAATGCGCAGGATATTGCCGTTCCCCAGCGGATACCACGGATCCTGAATCGAGTCCTGAGCAAAGCAGACGTTGATGCCGGCGCGATCCAGCTCCGCCACCCGAGTGACGCCGCGCCGTTTCGGCCAGCTGTCAAACCGGCCCTGCAGATGAATGCTTTCGGTCGGGCAGGAGATAAAGTTGATACCCGAGGCTTTCAGCAGGCGAAACAGCTTCGAACAGTAGGCGTTGTCATAAGAGCCCATCGCGCAGGTGTGGCTGGCGGTGACCTGCGCCCCCATACCGCGCACCCGGGCCTCTTCCGCCAGCACTTCGAGGAAACGCGACTGCGGATCGTCGATTTCATCGCAGTGGACATCCACCAGGCGGCCATAGCGCTGGGCGAGGTCCATCAAAAACATCACCGAACTGACCCCTTTGTCGCGGGTGTTTTCATAGTGCGGAATACCGCCCACCACGTCGGCGCCCATCTCGATGGCGCGCGTCATCAGCCCCCGACCGTCGGGGTAGGATTCAATCCCCTCCTGCGGAAAGGCGACAATCTGCAGATCGATGAGATCGGCGGCCTCTTTTTTCACCGCCAGCAGCGCCTGCAGGGCCGACAGCGACGGGTCGGTGACATCCACATGGGTCCGGACGTGCTGGACGCCGAAATCGCGCAGCATGCCGATGGTTTTCAGCGCCCGCTGGCGGGTGTCCTCCGGGGTGATGCTCGCTTTGCGCTGGCTCCAGCGGGTGATGCCTTCAAACAGGGTGCCGCTGCGGTTCCACTCCGGCTCGCCCGCGGTGAGGGTGGCGTCAAGATGAATATGCGGCTCGACGAAGGGGGGGATCGCCAGCCGGCCCCGGGCGTCGATATCGCCGGCGTCGGCGGTCTGCATCGCGGTTTGGGCGGTCATGCGCTGAATCAGGCCGTCCTGCAGCTCAAGGGTAAACAGCGCCTCCTGGCGGCGCAGGCGGGCGTTAACAATTTTCATGGTTGGTCCTGTAAATGGTTTTGCGATAAACGCCAGATCACCAGCGCGACCGAGGCGTTGAGATGAAACTGAGGGTGGCTGACCGGGTAGCCGGTCAGTTTTTCAATACGCTGGATGCGCTGATGCAGGGTGTTGCGATGGAGACCCAGCCGGTCGGCGGCCCGCACCACGTTGCCGTTCTCCTGCTGCAGGGTCTCGAGGGTCTCCAGCAGCAGCCACGGCGCTTTACGGCCCGGCTCGATCAGGCAGCCCAGGGTGTCGTGCATAAAATCGTTGAGCAGCGCCGGGTCGCTGACCGCGGACAGCAGTTTGATAAACCCCAGCTGCTGATAGTCGCTGATCCGCTGGGTCGGCCGCAGGGTATCGCAAAGATCCAGCGCCTGTCGCGCCTGCGACAGCGCCCGCGGGTAGCCCTGCAGCTGCCTGACCGGCGCGGAAAGGCCGCAGAGCAGCGACAAACTCTCTTCTCCCTCCGCCAGCGTCTGCAGCCACTGCTGCAGCCACTTTTTCTGCTGAAAGCCTTCCCCCTCCTCATCCGGCAGCAGGAAAAGGAACATGTTGCTGCGCTCCAGCAGCGGGAAGGGGTTGCCCTGCTGGTTGAGCTGCAGCTGCAGCTGCTGGCGCACGCTGCGGTGGGCCTGCTGCAGCCAGGCTTCGGCCTGTTCGGGCGGAAACTGGCGAAACAGGCGGGACAGTCCCTCCAGGCGCAGCGCCGCCAGCCGCAGCGGGCGGGTAAAATCGAGCTGCTGGTGGAGGGCGCGCTGGTGGAGCATCTGCAGGTCCGGATAGTCGCCGGTGACCAGCTGCATCAGGATGTCGCGCTGCGACTGCAGGGCGCTTTCGCTGCGGACCAGCGCGGTGCCGACCCGCTCGGTGACAATCACCATCTTCAGCAGGTAGGGCTGCTCGATCAGCGGAATGCCCAGCTCGTCGGCAAGGGCGATCAGCGTGGCGGGAATGGCGTGGATATAGGCCTCGCCGGTGAGGATCACCATCCCGGCGATGCCGCGCTGTTTGCCCTCCATCAGCAGCTGGATCAGGTTGGCTTCATCCCGGGGATGGTTGATGCCAGTGATAAAGACCAGCTCGCCGCCCATGATCCACTCGGCGATATGCTCATTTTCCGCCACGTAGTACCAGCGTACCGCCCGCTGCAGCCCTTGCTTTCCCGCCCGCAGAC
Organism: Klebsiella sp. JN_Kp127; assembly: GCF_040062505.1. Classification (NCBI taxonomy): domain Bacteria; kingdom Pseudomonadati; phylum Pseudomonadota; class Gammaproteobacteria; order Enterobacterales; family Enterobacteriaceae; genus Klebsiella; species Klebsiella sp. JN_Kp127. The sequence goes on along the minus strand of NZ_JBEAHS010000006.1, from coordinate 60,441 downwards.
GCAGGGCGGAGAGTCCCTCAAGGGCCAGCAGTTCGCTGACCGTCAGGCTCATGGCTCCTGCTCCGCGACGGCGGCAGGCTGACGCTTGCTTAGCAGGGTCAGGGCGATATAGACCAGCGCGGAGACGGTGATCCCCACCAGCGGCGCGATCCACGGCGACAGATAAGCCACCACCGCGCCGGCGGCGTAGGCGCCGAGTCCCAGCCAGTTAAAACGCGGCAGGCGGGCGTTCTGCAGCAGGGGATAGCGCCCGCCGCGGGCGAACCAGTAGTCGGCGAGGATCACCCCGCCGATGGGCGGGATAATGCTGCCCAGCAGCACGAGGAACGGGATCAGCATTTCGTACATACCGCCAATGGCCAGCACAATGCCCACCCCGGCGGCGGCGAGGGTCAGCGTGCGGCGACGTTCGCTGCGCAGCAGATGGCAGGCGGCGGCGGAGACGTTATAGATGGTGGGGCCCTGGATAGTCAGTAGATTGAGACACAGCATGATCACCGCGGCCACCGACAGCCCCTGCAGGATCAGCACTTCGACGATATCGGCCTGTTGATAGACGATAGCGCACCAGGCGCCGGCGACGATCATCAGCCCGTTGCCGACGAGGAAGCTGCCCATGCTGGCGAGAATGGCGGTACGGCTGGAGTTGGCCAGCCGGGTCCAGTTTGTCGCCTGGGTGGCGCCGCTGGCGAAGGTGCCAAAGACCATGGTGATGGCCGCCGACCAGGTCATGGCGTCGCCTGGCGCAATGCGGGTCATCGCCTGCCAGCCGCCGGCGTGGCGCAGCGCCAGATACATGGAGACCACCAGCAGCACGAACATCAGCGGCACCGACAGGCGCGACAGCGCGTCCAGCCCCTTGTAGCCCACCAGCGCGGTGACGCAGAACAGAATGCCAAACAGCACCATCAGCGGCAGGGTCAGCGCCTCGGGCAGGGCGAGGATCTTCACCAGCGAGATAGCGACCGTGGCCGTCCCCCACGCGTACCAGCCCAGCTCGGCAAAGCCAAGGATAAAATCGGCCAGCTTGCTGCCGATCTCGCCGAAGCAGAAGCGGCCCATCAGCACCGTATTCAGGCCGCTGCGCGCGGCGATCCAGCCCAGCGATGCGGCATACAGGGCCAGCAAGGCGTTGCCGATGACGGCTATCCACAGCAGATTGACGATGGAAAAGGAGACGCCGAGTTTACCGCCGGCGAACATCGTGCCGGTGAAAAAGGTAAAGCTGAATAACACCATGGCGATGGAAAATACGCCTTTGCGTCCGGCGGCGGGCGCTTCGACGAGGGGAAAATCATTGCTGTTTGACATCCTGGAACCTCTGGCTGGTTAGATGGGCGGTGATAGCCGGAAGTAGCAAGAGATGTGCCAGGAAAAACCGGGCACGGGGAATAGCGCGCGGTGTGCAACATGCACAGTTATTGCAGGATGCAGGGGGGTTAATGCCATTTTAGTGTGCATTCTGCCATGTTTTGCACCAGTCGGGGGCAGAGGAGAGCGGCGACGGTATTCCCGGCGCAGGCGGAGAATTTCAGCCAGCAGAATCCGCCAGCGTTTTGGCGCCAGACAGGAGGGAATCATAGCGGACTCACCGCGGTTGGTTAAATTGCTGTGAATAAAGGTTATTTAATATGCATTTATGATATAACCATTTGTCTTATGTGTGTTTCCTGAAATATTGTTCCCTCCGGTTAGCGGTGTTAGTATCGGGTAAATAGCCATTTAGACGGCTAAATAAATCATCGCTAACCTAAGGAACTGCTATGTGGCAAGAAAGACTCGCGCAACTGGTTACCACCTGTCATTGGATCGGCGCGAAAGGCTGGGCGCCGGCGACCGGCGGCAATATGTCGGTGCGTCAGGATGACACCTGGTGCTGGCTAAGCGAGTCGGGCCGCGACAAAGGCAGCCTGACGACCGAGGATTTCCTGCAGGTGGAGATCGCCACCAACCAGGCCCCTTCCGGACGGAAACCGTCGGCCGAGACCGGCCTGCACACGCTGGTCTATCGCCTGTTCCCGGAGGCCAACGTGGTGCTGCATGTGCATACCGTCAACGCCACCGTGCTGTCGCGCATCGAAAAAAGCGACACGCTGGCGCTGCAGGGGTATGAAATGCAGAAAACCCTCAGCGGGCAGCACAGCCATCTCGACACCGTTCCGGTCGCCATCTTCGATAACGATCAGGATATTGACGCCCTGGCGGCGCGGATTGCCGATTATGCGCAAACCCGCCCGCTGCGCTACGGTTTTCTGCTGCGCGGACATGGTCTGACCTGCTGGGGGAAAGATATTCAGGAGGCCCGCCGACAACTGGAAGGGCTGGAGTTCCTGTTCGAGTGCGAGCTGATGCGCCGCCGCTACGAGCCCTGAGCCGGAGCAGGTATGGATTTTTATCTTGGTATCGATATCGGCACCTCCCGGGTGAAAGCGGTGCTGTTTGATCAGCATTTCACCGCGCGCGCCAGCGCCGCGGAAAACACCTCCCCCCGCCTGTCGGCCAATGGCTACGCGGAACAGGATATGACCCAACTGTGGCATTCGGTGCTGGCTATTCTGCGCCAGATTGCCCGCCACCCGGCGCTGCAGGCGGGGCGGCTGCGGGCCATCGGCCTCGCCGGGCAAGGGGAGGGAGTCTGGCTCAGCGATGAGCAGGGCGAACCGGTGGGCCCGGGGATCCTGTGGAGCGATACCCGCAGCCACGCGCTGATGAGCGACCTGCTGCGCCGGCCCGGCTTTGACCGCCGCTATTTCGCCGATACCGGCACCCACCTGCAGCCCTGCAATACCAGCCTGCAGCTGTACTGGCTGAAACAGTATCAGCCGGAGCGGCTGGCGGCCGCGCGCTATCTGTTTTTCGCCAAGGACTGGATCCGCTTTCGCCTGACCGGCGTGGCGGCGCTGGAGCTGACGGACGCCAGCAGCTCGTTACTCAATCAGCAGAGCGGCAGCTGGTCCTCGGTGGTGATGAACGAGATGGGGCTGGACGAACTGCTGCCGCTGTTTCCCCCGCTGCTGGCCCCGGATGCTCCGGCCGGCACGCTGAGCGACGCGGTGGCGGCGCTGACCGGGCTGCCCGCCGCGACGCCGGTGGCCGCCGGGGCGCTGGATGTCTGCAGCGCCGCGCTGGGCTGCGGCGCGGTCAACGAAGGGGACATCTACACGATCCTCGGCACCACCTGCTGCACCGGGATCGTCTGCCGCGGCCCGCAGACGGTGAACGAGGCGACGCGCTTTGTCACCCATACCGAAGCCGGACAGGTGATCTCGCTGTTTCCGATGCAGGCCGGTACGCCAAACATTGACTGGCTGCAGCAGCATATTTCGCTGGACGCCGATCTGGGTCGGCTGGAGCAGGCGATCGCGGACGTGGAGCCGGGCAGCGGCGGCGTCTTCTGGCAGCCCTACCTCAATGGCGAACGCGCGCCGTTTTACAGTCCCGACGCGCGGGCCGGCTTTATCGGCATTAGCCCGCACACCACCCGCGCCGAACTGCAGCGCGCGGTGTTTGAAGGCCTGGCCTTCGCCATTGTCGATGCGCTGCAGGGTTATCCGCAGGGCGGCGAGCTGTATCTGACCGGCGGCGGCGCCGCCTCGGCCACCTGGCTGCAGATTATCGCCGACTGTACCGGGCGCACGGTGGTCTCCAGCGCCTTTAACGAACTGAGCGCGCGCGGGGCGGCGATTCTGGCGGCCCGCAGCGTCGCTGCGCTGGCCGAGACGCCTCCGCTGGCGCAGACCCGCTATCAGCCGCGCCCTCAGGCGCATGCCCGCTATGCGGCGCTGTATCCCGTTTATCGCCTGCTGCGCGAGCAGATGCTGCCGGTATGGCAGGCCAGGCAGGCCGCTCTTCAACGTCTTTCTCAGGAAGTTCAACCATGAAAATCGTTTTTACCGCCGAGCATGCTGGCGACCTTAGCGCCTTCCACCAGTTGGGCGAACTGCTGGTAGAGGGATGGGCGCTGGGCAAACCGAAACTCAGCGCCGGCCAGCTGATTGAGCTGGCCCACGACGCCGAGGTGCTGGTGACCAGCTATGATGAAGTGACGGACGCGGTGATGGCCGCCTGTCCGCGCCTGCAGGTGATCGCCTGTACCCGCGCCAATCCGGTGAATATTGATACCCAGGCCGCGCAGGCGCGCGGCATCCGGGTGCTCTACACCCCGGGGCGCAATGCCGATGCCGCCGCGGAGCTGACGCTTGGCCTGATGCTCAGCCTGGCGCGCCACATTCCGCAATCCCATGCGGCGCTGAAGCGGGGGGAGTTCACGCAGGCTGATAATGCCGCCGCCGCCACCCAGCAGGGCCTGCGGCGCGATGTGGTCTGGGACGTGAGCCCGGAAAGCCCCTATGAAGTGTTTAAGGGCAGTGAACTGCGCAATAAAACGTTGGGGCTGGTGGGCTATGGCAACATTGGCCGCCGGGTGGCGCGTATCGCCCGGGCGTTCGGCATGGCGGTGCGGGTGGTGGATCCGTTCGTCGCCGCAGAGGATATCAATGAGCCAGGGCTACAGAAAACGACCCTCGAGGCGCTGTTCCGCGACGCGGATATCGTCAGCCTGCATCTGAGCAGCGGACCGCACAGCGACGGGCTGGTGAATGCGGCGCTGTTAAACAGCATGAAGTCCGGCGCGCTGCTGATCAATACCTCCCGCGCGGCGGTGGTCGACGAAGCGGCGCTGATTGATGCCCTGCGTCACGGCCCGCTGGGCGGCGCGGCGCTGGACGTGTATCACCTCGAACCGCTGTGGCGCGATCACCCTTTTGTCACCGAGTTCGATAACGTGATTATTACGCCGCATATCGCCGGGGCTACCCGGGAGAGTATCGCCAAACACACGGCGATGATTGCCGCCGATCTTCAGCGCTATGTCGCCGGGGAGCCGCTGCTGTACCAGTGGCGTTAAGCCGCTAGCGCCGCCGCGCCTGCGGCGGCGCGGGTCCAGCGTCAGGGGCGATGGGCCGCCATAAAAGCCTGGGTCTGTTCCCAGTCCACCACCCCGGCATCCGATCCCATCCCGGTCGCCACCAGCGCGGCCACCGCCGAGGCGACGTCGCACGCCGCTTTCACGCTGAGTCCGCGCGCCAGCGCGGCTATAAACCCGCCGCAGTAGCTGTCGCCGCAGCCGGTGGTATCCACCGCCTCGACCGGCCACGGCGCAATATGCTCCAGCACGCCATCGCGGCCGATAAGCCAGGAGCCGTTCTCGCCGTCTTTCAGAATGCAGGTGCCCACGCCCAGCGCAAAGAAAAAGCGGGCGATGGCCTCCGGCTGCGTCTCCCCGGAGAGAAAGGCGGCTTCCTCCAGGGAAGGCATGAAATAATCCACCGACGGCAGCAGGGGCCGCAGCAGTTCCAGAGTGTGTTCATTCGGGGCGATAAGATCAAAGCTGGTGGTGACCCCGCGCGCTTTGGCCGCCTGCAACAGCCGCGCGCTCTGTCCCTGGTCCATTGCCGCCAGCAGTCCGGTCCCGCCGTGATGCAGGAAGCGACAGTCAAGGACGGCGTCAAATTCCGCCTCACTGACGAACAGGGCGTCAGATGCGCCCCGGCAGTGCAGGGCCGGACGTTCGCCGTTGGGGCGAATCGGCAGGATCGTCGCCGAGGTCTCCTTCAGCGCGGTGCGCTGGATAAGCGAGCAGTCGATGCCCAGCCGGGCATAGCTGGCGAGGATAAAGTCGGCTTTTTCATCTTCGCCCAGGCAGGCCACCGCTGCGGTGCGGATCCCGAGCTTCGCGGCGTTAATATTGGCCCCCGCGGCGGTACCGGCGGGGTTGAGGCGAATTTGCTCAATAAAGGCGACGCCGCCGCGCGGCGGGATCGCCACCACCGGGCGCCCGGCGATATCCAGAATAGTCAGGCCGACAAACACGGCGTCAAAGGTTGCCATCGTTCTCCCGTTTAGCGATGCGTTTGGCGCAGGCGCGCCTGCCAGAAGGATAGGGCGAGGGCCACCACCAGAATCACCCCGACCAGCGCGTCCTTCACCAGATAATTGAGCCCCATCAGATTCAGACCATTATCAATAATGGCGAGGAACAGCACGCCGCCCAGCGTGCCGGCGATGCTGACCCGGCCCAGACGGTTAAAGGCGGTGCCGATAAACACCGCCGCAATGGCGTCCATCAGATAAGACTGCCCGGCCAGCGGGGTAAATTGCCGCAGGTTGGCGGAGAGGATCACCCCGCCGACGGCGCAGAGGGCCGAGGCGGCCACCAGCACGCCGAGCATGGTCAGGCGATCGCGGATCCCGGCGATGCGCGCCGCTTCGCTGTTCTGACCGATGGCGCGGATATATTTGCCCCACAGGGTACGCTCGGTGACCAGCCAGGCCGCCAGCCACAGCGCCAGCACGATCGCGACCGGCGTGGGGATGCCGCCAAGGTTACCCACCGCCAGGTCGTGATACTCGGGGGCCATCCGCCGATAGGCTATCGCGCCGCCGCCATCGGTATAGATGCGTTCGGCGCTGCTGGCGATAAACCAGGTGCCAAGGGTGGCGAGGAAGGGGCGGATCCGGCAGATGAGGATCAGAAAAGCATTGAGCAGGCCAATCAGCACCCCGCCGAGCAGGGCGCAGCCCACCGCCGCCTGCCACGGCAGATGCCAGGTTTTCAGGGCGACGAGGGCGAAGGCGGCGCCAAAATCGAGCGCGACGCCTACCGACAGGTCAATCGCGCCCGCGCTGACGATCAAGGTCATCGCCATCGCCACAATCAGCAGGATCGCGCTGCCCTGCAGCAGGTTGGCCCAGTTATCCACGGTTAAAAATACCGGATTCGCCCAGCCGAACAGGGCAATGGCCAGCAGGGTGATGACGCCGAATCCGGCCCGCGACAGCCAGGCCAGCGGGCTGCTGACCGTCTGTTCCGCAGGCGCTGGGGTTTTCAGGGTGATTTGGCTCATGCCTCGCCTCCTTTGTGTCTGACCGCCGATGCCGCCAGCACCACCAGGATCAGGCCGCCTTTAATGGCGCCCATCCAGAAGATATTGACCCCCAGCAGGCCGAGCCCGTTAGAGAGGGCGTTAACCAGAATCGCCCCCAGCAGCGCGCCCCAGATGGTGACCACCCGACGACGCGAGAAGGCGGCGCCGATAAAGGTCGCCAGCACGGTTTCCAGCAGCAGCGGCGTGGCCGTTCCGCTGGAGCTGCCGGAGCCCTGGCTGAGCAGCGGCAGAATAGCCAGCCCGGCGGCGATGCCCGCTAACAGCCAGACCAGCAGGGTTAAGCGGCGCACGTTCAGGCCGCTCATCTGCGCCATATCGCGATTGCCGCCCACCGCCTGCACATGCTGGCCGAAGCGGGAGTGATGGAGCAGGAACTGGAACAGGATAAACACCCCCAGCAGATAGACCAGCGGCCAGGGCAGGCCCAGCACGCTGTTATCGCGAAAGGCGACCATCAGCGGATCGCTGACCGCGATGCGCCGCTGGCCGGTCAACAGGTCCGTCAGGCCGGTAAACGCCACCGAAGTCGAGAGGGTGGCCAGCAGCGGCGGCAGGCCGGCCGCCAGCACCAGGAAGCCGTTGATCGCCCCGCAGAGCAGGCAAACCGCCGCCAGCAGCGCCAGCAGCAGGAGATACGGCGCGTGCCATTCGGCCAGCCCAAGGCTGAGCAGCGCGACGCCGAGCACCGCGGTCGCCGGCAGGGAGAGGTCGATGCCGCCGGAGACCACGTCATCTCCGCCAACGGCGATGACGCAGACCAGGCCGAAACAGAGGATCGCCAGCGGAACGCTCTGGACCAGCATCAGGCTGATATTTTGCCAGCTGAGGAAGTAGGGCGACTGCACGCTCAGCCACACCAGCAGCGCCAGAAACAGGATCAGGGGGAATTTTTCAATAAGCGTCGCCAGGCCCGGACGGCTGCGACGCTGGATAGCGGTACTCATGGTGAAGGCTCCTGTCCGCCGTTGATCGCCACCAGCAGGGCGTCGAGGGTCAGCCCGCGGGTGGGCAGATTGGCCGCCAGCGCGCCGCGCCAGAGGACGAGGATCCGGTCGCATAGTCCGAGTAATTCGGTGGCGTCGCTGGAGGAGACCAGCACCGCCCGTCCTTGATCGGCCAGCTGGCGCGTACGTTGGTAAATATCGCGGCGGGCGCCGATATCAACCCCAAGGGTGGGTTCATCGAGAATAAACAGCCGGGCATCGGTGCCGAGCCAGCGGGCGAGGATCGCTTTTTGCTGGTTGCCGCCGCTCATGTAGCGTACCGGCAGGGCCGGGCGTCCCGGGCGGATCGCCAGCTGCGCTATCCAGTCGCGCGCTTTCTGCTCGGCAAGCCCCCGCCGCTCCCAGCCAAAGGTGGCGGTCTCGGGCAGCGAGGCGAGATTAATGTTGTCAGCGGTGGTGAAAGGCAGGATCAGCCCCTGATGACGGCGGTCACGCGGGACCAGCGCCATTCCGGCGCGGATCGCCTGCTTTGGCGTACGGATACGTCGCGGCTGGCCGTCGAGGTGGATCGTACCGCGCTCCGCCGGGCGTAAGCCGTAGAGTAAGTCAACCAGCACATCGCGCCCGGCGCCGAGCAGGCCGGCGACGCCGACGATCTCCCCCGGGTGAATATCAAAAGAGAGGTCCTGTAGCTGCCGTCCGTCGCTCAGCTGGCGCACCGAGAGTAATGGAGCCGCCCCGTTGTCTGCCGCCGGGCGCTGGCGCGGGGTATACAGCTGGTCGATTTCCCGGCCGACCATCATGGCGATCAGCGCCTCGGTATTCTGCAGCAGGTCGCGGTCCGGGTAGCCGACCACTTCCCCGTTGCGCAGCACGGTGCCGCGGTCGCAGAGGGTGGCTATCTCATTGAGGTAGTGGGAAATATACAGAATGGCAATGCCCTGGTCGCGCAGGCGCAGAATGGCGGAGGAGACCAGACTGGCCTCCTGGGCCTCGAGGGGGGCGGTGGGCTCGTCGAACACCACCAGCCGCGCCGCGCCGTCGATCAGCGCGCGGGCGATTTGCACCAGCTTGCGCTCGGCCAGGCTCAGATCCCGCACCAGGCGTTCGGGGTCGATCGCCAGCTGCCAGTTTTGCTGGAAAAATTGCGCCGTGGCGGCCCTCATCCGTCGGCGATCCAGCGCCCCCCAGCGGGTGCGATACTCCTGACCCAGAAACACCGATTCCGCGACGGTAAAGTGCGGGATCAGGTTGAGCTCCTGGTGGATCACGCGGATGCCGGCGGCTTCGATGGCTGCCGAGTTGCCGAGGGGCAGCGGGCGGCCGTCGAGGGTCGCGCTGCCGCTGTCGGCCTGATAGACGCCGGCGAGGATTTTGATCAGCGTCGATTTACCGGCGCCGTTCTCGCCAATCAGGCCGTGAATTTCCCCCGGATTGAGGCGCAGGGTAACCGCATTAAGCGCCGTTACGCTGGCAAAACGTTTGCCGATCTGGTCCATGACCAGACCCGCGGCGGGGCGCTCCCCGCCAGGGTGTTGATTTATCACTGCAGTTCGCCGTATCCCAACTGTTTATATACCGCTTTCGCTTCCTGCGGACCTTTCACCGGTATGACCGGGATAAAGGTTTGCACCGGCAGTTTCTGACCGGCAAAGTAGCGGGCCACGTTATCGGCGGAGGTCTGGCCGATCAGATGCGGCTGCTGCGCGACGTTAGCCACGAAGGGGCTGCCGGGCTCCGCCATGATCTCCAGTGTCTCCGGGCCGGCGTCGATGGCCGTCACTTTCACGTCCTTATCACGACCGGTCTCTTCCAGCGCCTGGACGATGCCGATGGCCGGTTGATCCCAGCAGGCGACATGGATGGCATCCAGTTTGCCTTTCGGATACTGGCTGAGTAATTCGAGGGTTTTCTTCCGCGCGTCTTCCGGCGAGTTGGCGAACTGTTCCGCGAGCTCAGGCTGGATAATATGAATATCCGGATAATCCTTAAGGACATATTTCCACTGATCGTAACGAATTCCGCAAATACGCAGCGCGCTGGAGAACGCGTTAAATACAGCCACATTACCTTTGCCGCCTAATTCGTCCGCCATGTAACGACCGATGGTGGAGCCCAGAGTGTAGTTATCGGAGGTGGAATTGTTGACCGAATATTGTGAAACATGATCCACGGTGAATACCGGGATGCCGGCATCACGTAAGGCTTTAAATTTGGGTTCGACGGCGCTGTCGCCGAGAATACTAATTACCGCGTCCACCTTGCGTGACAGTAAAATATCGTGATTATTGGCATGAACCTGATTATCCCGGCCGCCATCGACGCCAATGACTTTGCCCCCCAGCTTCTCCACTTCTTCTGTCGCGCCTTTGAAAGCCTCGCGATCCCAGAAATGCTGGGTGCCTACGACGGCAACGCCAATGGTTTTTCCCTGTAAGGAGAGGGCGTCAGCGGCGGTGACGCTCAGCGAGGCAAGGGAAAGCAGTCCCAGTGCGGCAGGCAATAATTTTCTCTTCTGCGACATTGTTATTATGATCCTGTGATGAAGGTGGTTGCGGACCGGTAGCATGACAAGAAGCACCTCGCCACCTCAAATACAAAATAAGTCTAAGTTATGCCGGCAATGTTATATCGCGGAAACGCCAGAGAAAAAGTTTATTTTGTCATGAAGAACCTGAAAATATTTCATGATGCCGGGTAGGCCTTTTTATTTTGTGGTTTTATTTTTGGTTTGTTCTGTGTTTATTTAGCGGATAAAGACAATTTTCTTAATATTATGAGTGCATGGGAAATACGGCCTCTACTGCGAAAAAGAGAAGATTGCGCGGGCTAACGCTTTTTTTAGCAGAGCAATGTCTGGCCGGGTAAGGAATATTACCGCATTTCCCCGCTTTATTTTAACGAACCTTAGGCTGAGAAGAACGCGGGCGCTATGAAGAAACAGCATAATTATACGGTGATGCACTGGGGAACCTGGCAGGTGGAGAGCCGCGAGGGCGAGATCGTGGCGGTTAAGCCGGTGCCCTGGGATAAAAACCCCTCACGCATCGGTCAATCGCTCCCCGACGCGGTGACCAGCCAAACGCGCATTCGCCGCCCGGCGGTGCGCGTCGGCTATCTGCAGCACGGGCCGGCGTCACGAGAAGGGCGAGGCAAGGAGCCCTTTGTCGAAGTCAGCTGGGAGGTGGCCCTGAACCTGGTGGCTCGCGAGCTGCGCTCGGTCAAGGCGCGCTGCGGCAATGAGGCGATTTACGGCGGCTCCTACGGCTGGGCCAGCGCCGGGCGCTTTCACCATGCGCAGAGCCAGCTGCACCGTTTTCTTAAGGGCTTTGGCGGGTATACCGCCAGCACCAATACCTATAGCAGCGCCGCGGGCGAGCGCATTCTGCCGCATATTCTCGGGCCGCTGAGCCCGCTGCACCGTCAGCATACCCATTTTTCCGAGCTGGCGCGGGAGTGTCAGCTGTTTGTCGCGATTGGCGGTCTGCCGCTGCGCAATGCCCAGGTCAACGGCGGCGGCGCCAATGACCATATGCTGCCGTACTGGCTGGATAAGATGCAGGCCAACGGCACGCGGTTTATTAATATCAGTCCGGTGCGCAATGACCTCAGCGCGGTGGCCGACGCCGAGTGGCTGGCTATTCGGCCGGGCACCGATACCGCACTGCTGCTGGCGCTGAGCTATGTGCTGATCGCTGAGTCCCTCTACGACCAGGCGTTTGTCGCCAGCCATACCGTCGGGTTTGCCCCCTATCGCGCCTATCTGTTGGGCGAGCATGACGGCGTGGCGAAAACCCCGGCGTGGGCGGCGGCGATAACCGGCCTGGACGCGCAGCGCATCGCCGACCTGGCGCGGGAGATGGCCCACCACCGGACGATGGTGAATATCTCCTGGTCTATCCAGCGCGCCCGTCAGGGGGAGCAGGCCTACTGGGCGACGGTGGCCCTGACCGCGCTGCTGGGACAGATCGGCACGCCGGGCGGCGGCCTCGGGTTTGGCTATGCCTGTACCAACCTGGCGGGCGCGGTGCGAAAAGCGTTTTCCGGCCCGCGCTTGCCCGCCGGGGAGAATGCGGTGGGCAGCGTCATCCCGGTGGCGCGGCTGTCCGATATGCTGCTGCACCCGGGAGAAGCCTATGAGTTCGACGGTCAGCAGCTGCATTATCCCGACATCCGTCTGGTCTACTGGGCGGGAGGCAATGCGTTTCATCATCACCAGGATATTAACCGACTGTGCGAGGCCTGGCGCCGTCCGGAGACGGTGGTGGTGCATGAGCAGTACTGGACCGCCCAGGCCAAATTCTCCGACATCGTTCTGCCGGCTACCACCTCGCTGGAGCGAGAGGATATCGGCAGCGGCGGTCACGACGGGTTTATGATTGCCATGAGCGCGCAGATCCCGCCGGTGGGCGAGGCGCGTGATGATTACGCTATTTTCCTCGATCTTGCCGGGCGGTTGGGCTTCGGAGAACAGTTCAGCGAGGGGAGGGACGCCGGGCAGTGGCTGCGCCATCTCTATGAGGAGTCAAGACCGCGGGCGCAGGAGGAGGGCATTGCGCTGCCCTCGTTCGAAGACTTCTGGCAGCAAGGGGTGCTGGAGTACAGCGCGCCGGCGCGGCCGCAGGTCTTTCTCGCCGATTTTCGCGCCGATCCGCAGCGCTATCCGCTTTCCACGCCCTCCGGCAAGATTGAACTCTTTTCCGCTACCGTCGCCGGGTTTGGCTATCGCGAATGCCCTGGCCATCCCTGGTGGGATGAGGTAGAGGCCGCCCGGCAGCGACAGGAGGCGGCGCGCTGGCCGCTTCATCTGCTCTCCAGTCAGCCGCGCGCCCGTCTGCACAGTCAGTACGACCACGGCAGCGTCAGCCGGGCGACGAAAATTCAGGGACGCGAGCCGTTGTGGATGCATCCGCAGGATGCGCAGGCAAGAGACATTCGCGAAGGCAGCGTGGTGAAAGTGTATAACGACCGTGGGGCGATTCTGGCGGGCGTGCACCTGAGCGAGCAGATTTTGCCGGGGGTGGTACAGATGTCCACCGGCGCGTGGTATGACCCTCTGGATCCGAATGAAAAAGGATCTCTCGATAAGCACGGTAATCCCAACGTGTTAACCGAGGATCGCGGCAGTTCGCGCCTGGGACAGGGCTGTAGCGCCCAGAGCTGTTGGGTGGAGATCGCCCCGTGGCGAGAGGAACTGCCGCCGATCACCGCCTTTGACCCGCCGAAGTTTATTGCGGTTTAGGTGTCAGGGATCGCCGGCGGCGGGTCGGCTATCCCGCAGAAGGCGCGGTATGCGCCGCCTCCGGGAAAGCGCGCGCCAGGCGGTTTAAGGCTGATGACAGGGCGACGTTACGCCAGCCGTGGGTAGGCGCTGGCGATATCGTCGCCGGTAAACTGGGCGATCCAGCCTTCCGGGTTATCAAAAATGCGAATGGCGGTGAAGTTCGGTTCTGAACCCATATCAAACCAGTGCGGAGTGTGGGCGGGAACCGAAATCAGATCGTTCTTTTCGCACAGCACCTGGAACACCTCGTCGCCAATGTGCAGGCAGAACAGGCCGGCGCCCTCGACAAAAAACCGCACCTCGTCTTCGCCATGAGTGTGTTCGTTCAGGAATTTTTCCCGCAGCGCCTCTTTCTGCGGGTTATCGGCGCGCAGGCTGATGACGTCCCAGCTCTGATAGCCCTTTTCGGCCACCAGTTTGTCAATCGCATGCTGATAGGCGGCAATCACTGTTTCTGCGCTGGGGGCCGCGCCGAGATCGCGGTCAGCCTGCCAGCGCTCAAAACGGACGCCTTTGGCGTTAAGCTGCTCCTGAATCGCTTTGGCGTCGGTGCTGTGCCAGACCGGCGTTTGCGGATCTTTCACGGAAAAAAGGGTTAATGCGCTCATGCTGGGATCTGCTCCGGATGAATGTCGTCAAAACGCTGAACCTGAGGGTGGCGGCTTGCCGGGTCGCGGTCGCCGCGTACCAGCTGGACAGTGCGCAACCCCGCGGCTTCGGCGGCGTCGAGTTCCTGATGGATATCCGACAGGAACAGGATGGCCCCGGGGGCGTGGCCCAGGTGTTCAGCAATATTGCGGTAGGACTGCGCTTCGCGTTTGGCGCCTACCAGGGTATCGAAATAGCCCGTAAAGAGATGAGTAATATCACCTTCATCGCTGTAGCCAAATAACAATTTCTGCGCTGCCACGGAGCCAGAAGAATATACATACAGATCAATGCCCTGTGCTTTCCATTTCTCCAGCGCCGGCAGCACGTCCGGGTAGAGATGGCCGGTAAAGTCGCCGTTGAGGTAGCCATCGCGCCAGATGATCCCCTGCAGCGCCTTCAGCGCAGTGGATTTCCGATCTTCGTCCATAAAAGCGAAGAGGGTAGCAATCAGGTCGGCGGTGCTGGCGGCGGGGGCGTCTGTCTCGCGGCGCAAGTTGTCGAGGATCGTTCTCACCGGTTCAGCGTGCTGTTGAGCGGTCACAAAGCCGGCCAGTCGTTCGCGGGCGTAGGGGAACAGCACGTTATGCACGAAGCGGATATCGCTGGTGGTGCCTTCTATGTCGGTCACGATGGCGCGGATCATGGTTTCTCCAGAGTGGGCGTAGCGTGGAATAACATTAGCATTTAGACGTCTAAGCGTCTTGATTGCCAAATATTAACATCGTGTTATAGTGGCTTCAACAACAGCATTACAATCGGTACAAAAAGAATGAGTAATAACCCATTGATTCCAGAGAGTAAACTCCCGTCACTTGGCACCACCATTTTTACCCAGATGAGCGCTCTCGCCCAGCAGCATCAGGCCATAAACCTGTCGCAGGGCTTTCCCGATTTCGACGGCCCGCGCTATCTTCAGGAGCGTCTGGCGTACCACGTGGCGCAGGGGGCGAATCAGTATGCCCCGATGACCGGCGTGCCGGCGCTGCGCGAGGCGATCGCTGACAAGACGGCGGAGCGGTATGGATATCGACCCGACGTCAACAGCGATATTACGGTCACCGCCGGGGCGACAGAGGCCCTGTACGCGGCGATTACCGCTCTGGTGCGCCGCGGCGACGAGGTGGTCTGTTTCGATCCCAGCTACGACAGCTATGCTCCCGCGGTGGCGCTGGCCGGCGGCGAATTACGCCGTATTGCCCTTCAGCCGCCGCATTTTCGCGTCGACTGGCAGCAGTTTGCCGCGACGCTGAGCGACAAAACCCGGCTGGTGATCCTCAACACCCCGCACAATCCCTCGGCCACGGTCTGGCAACGCGAGGATTTTGCCGCCCTGTGGCAGGCGATTGCCGAACGCGAGATCTATGTTCTCAGCGACGAGGTCTATGAGCATATCAACTTTGCCGAGGACGGCCACGCCAGCGTGCTGGCGCATCCGCTATTGCGCGAGCGGGCGGTGGCGGTCTCTTCGTTTGGCAAAACGTTTCATATGACCGGCTGGAAGGTTGGCTACTGCGTGGCCCCGGCGGCCATCAGCGCGGAGCTGCGCAAGGTGCACCAGTATCTGACCTTCTCGGTAAATACCCCGGCGCAGCTGGCGATCGCCGACATGCTGCGCGAGGCGCCGGATCACTACCGAGAACTACCGGCCTTTTACCGTGAACGCCGCGATCTGTTTATTGAGGCGCTGCGCCCCAGCCGGCTGGAGCTCCTGCCCTGTGAGGGGACCTATTTCCTGCTGGCGGACTACAGCGCCATTTCCGACCTTGACGACGTCAGCTTCTGCCGCTGGCTGACGACAGAGGTTGGGGTGGCGGCGATCCCGCTCTCCGTCTTCTGCGCCGACCCGTTCCCGCACAAGCTGATCCGCTTGTGCTTCGCTAAACAACCGGAGACCCTGCTGGCCGCGGCGGCGCGTTTGTGCGAGCTGTAGTTACTTTATGGTCCACGCCTGAGAGAACTGGCGGTCGGCGAACATCTCTGCCAGGCCGCTAATTTGCTTCAGGCGCAGCACCTCATCGGCATCCATCCCCAGCTCTTTGCCGATCTTCTGCGGCGTCCAGCCGAGCCGGGTTAGCTCGCGGACAATATCTGACATGGCGTGGATTTGGTGGCGTCCGCGCGCCCGGTTGTGGCGTATTGTAGCTGCCATCAGCCCGTCGCGTGAGGCGTTTTCATGCGTCAGGCAGGTGACCGGTAGATAGCCTTTCAGCTTTTTTTTCAGCGACGCTTTGCTGCAGGCCAGCTCATGGCGGTGAAAACCGTCGACAATCGCGTACCCCTGCGGTCCCTGCCTGATGACCACCACCGGCTGGGTAAAGCCATCGGCCTCCAGCGAGGTCTGCAGCAGGCGCTTCTCCGGCGGCGCCACGTTATTCGGATTATAGTCGTTGGGGATAACCTGCTCCTGTTTGACCCACAGCACACAGTCAACGGGCTGCGAGCGGAAGGGGCTGTGTTGGTGGAGCACCTGGCGAAACGCGTTGATAGCCTCGATACGCGCTTCGTCATCCAGCGTTTGCAGGAAATCCTCCAGCGCCTGCGTTAGTTGTTGTTGCATAATATCCCCCATTGTTGGCGATGTTTTTCCATACGTTTTCGGTAGCGCTGATAGTGGCTGCTTTTGGTTGGGCTGAAGGAGAGCTGGCGGCACCAGTAGTCATTATTGAGTAGCACTTTGCAGATCCGTCGCCAGGAGGGGATATCTTTGGTGCCAACGTCCGCGGGCTGAGTATCGGGGATCTCTTCCATGCCTTTTTTCTGGTACCAGCGCAGGTAGACGGCGATCTTATTGCGGTAATGCTCGGCGGTGGTTTCCGGCATGCTGTCGAGCAGAAACAGCGCATAGCTTTTCCATGTCAAATGGTCCGGTTTGTCGATTTTTCGGTGACCGTAGAATTGATTATCATGCCCGGCATAGATGCCGCCGCTGTGCGCGCCGCTCACCCGCTGGCACATCGCGGCCCAGCGCTCCGGCTCCAGCACATGGTACAGCCATAGCCCCTGGCGCTGCTCCGGACCGAAGGGTTCGCAGATGCGCATATAGCGCAGCGGCACACCGGCCTGATACATCAGATCGTACAGCGGGTTATAGGGCTGGCCGCTTTTAGCAAACCAGGTCCAGATATCGGCGGTTTTCCAGTCATAGATCGGGTAGATGTACCAGGCGTGGCCGCCCGGCGCCGAGGTGGTCCACGGTTTATCGTCGGCGAAGCGCTGTTTTCGCTGAGAAGAGATGGTCATAAAGCGATTCAGCGACTCATCTGCCCGAATACCCACCAGCACGGCGGCGGGACGGCGCTGTGAAAACCACTCGGCAAAGTGGCTGACGAAGGCTTCAAAGCTCATCCCCGGTTGATAAAACGAAAAATAGCCCGGGTGGGTAATGGCCCAGGAGGGGGGCTGGCGGACCCAGGCGGTCCCGGGCTGCCAGCATTGCCATTGCGGCTTATACTGCGTCAGGGCATTTTGGGTAGTGAGCGGCAGGGCGACCCAGTAAAAGGTATCGATAACATCCTGATAGAGGGCGCGCAGTTTTTCACAGTGAGCGATGGTGCAGGAGAACTGCGCTTCCCAGTCAATAAACAGCACACTGATTTTCTTACCCTGTAACCGCGCTGCCTGCGCGGTTAAATGGAGCATAACGGTAGAGTCTTTTCCGCCAGAGAAAGAGACGCAAATGCGTGAAAAATTATCCATAACCCAATCGATCCGCTGCTCCGTCGCCTGCAGCACCGATTCCGCTAAGGGATATTTGATAAACGACATGACCATTAATCCTTTAATAGTAGAGATTCCCGTTCGCTCAGTATAAACGATGACGAGCGGGAAATTAATGGTCGACTTTCCCTTCCTTTGGGGAGGGTTAATAAGTCGGATCGTTATTGGCTGTTATTGAATTGGGGACGTGATATCTCTCTGTCATTCATTAAAATGGTGATTAATTCAGATAAAAAATGATTTTGTGCGGATGATTGATGGTAGTTAATATATATCGTAATGTCTGGAAAAAGTTCGTTTATATCGAGGGCGTGAAGTTGCATGGCTGGCGAAATAAAATCATATAAATAGGACGGCAAGAAACCAATCAGATCGGTTTTATTGATCATGTTAAGAATGGTCATAAAAGAGTCGCTGCGAAAGGCAATATTACGCGGGTTCAGCCAGGGCGTGCTGCTTTGCTGAACGCGCTGGATAACGGGATCGTTGGTAATATAGTGGGTGAAAAACTCCTGCGCCAGCGCGTCAACTGACGTGAGCGCCTCGCGCCGCGGATGGTTCGTCCGACACACCGCGAGGGTCTGCACCGTCTGATAGGGCTGACAGATGGTGGCGCGGTTGGTGATGGGCATTCGGGTGAACACCAGGTCAGCCTGGCGATATGCCAGCAGCTCCTCAGCCGATTCGGTGGTGGTCAGGTTATGGTGCTCAATTTGCAAGTTGGCCTGATGACAAAGCTGGTTAATCATAAAGTGGCTGTTTACTGAACAGAACAGCGGGGGGCCATATATTACAATACGTTTACGCAGATCGGAGCGGTTATTGAGATTGATCGTTTTTTCCAGCTGCTCCAGATTTTGCTGCAGGTGGTAATGAAGATTCACGCAGGCGGTGGTGGGCGTCATTCCCTTCCCGACGCGCACAAATAGCGGATCGTCTAACTGCTGACGCAGACGCTGCAATGACTGACTTACCGCAGACGGGGTGATAAATAACATCGCCGCCGCTTTGCTGATGCTTAAATGCTGATAGATACATTCAAAAATAACCAATAAATTTAGATCGAACTTTTTCAGATCGTAAAGATTTGCCATTAACACAGTCCTGTTTATTGCCAGTGTAAGTTAAAATATTTCTAACGATAATATCTTGCGTCTTAGTATTTGCGGTGTGAATTTAATTGTGGGCAAATAAAATTAAGTTTTGCTTAATATATCTTACTATCGGCAGTGGCACCAGCGGTCGGATTCGCCAGGCGCCACACCGGGACGAAATTACTCTTTTTCACCCATCATAATAGACAGCTTCTCTTTATCCGGCAGGCCGACCACCTGCTGCAGCATATTATCCTTATTCATATAATAAATAGCTGGCGTGACGTTGGCCCCCAGATCGTCCATTAGCTGCTGGTTGACGTTGAGCATTTTCATCTTCTCCGGCGGGATAGCCTTCGGTATCGTCAGGGCCATTTTGCCGTTCGATTGCTCGTAATCGTGCCAGGTTTTCGCCGGATCTTTACTGGCGAGGATCGCCGCGGCGGTGGCCGGGCTCTCCGGCTTGATCACGCCCACCAGCAGGGTGCGGATCTGCACTTTACCGGCCTCCACCCAGGGACGGGACTGCTGCCAGAACTGTTTGCAGTAAGGGCAGAAGGGATCGGCAAAGACATACAGCACGATGGGGGCGTCTTTGTCGCCATCCTGCAGCCAGTGGGCGCTGGCCATCTTCTTCCACATCTCCTGTCCCGCCGGCGTGTAGAGGGCTTTTTGAAATAACTGCTCGCTGAGGTTGATGCCGTTTTCGTCGTACATATAACCGGAAATGGCATGTTTGCCGTCAGGCGTGAGGTAGATGGCGACGCCCATATCCTGGTATTTCCCCAGCCAGCCCTTCATTCCCCCCGGCGCGTCAAAGGGTTTGATGATGGTAATGCCCTGTTTTTCAATTGCTTTTACCGGGGCGGGCAGTTCTTCCGCATAGCTACAAAAAGGCAAAAGGCTGAGCAACAGCAGACGTTTTAACATGAGTATTCCTTGTAAAATCAGCAGGAAAGGAAGAAACATTGCCAAACCTATTACAGTTATAGGCAGGATCAGCAGAACGACGGATTGCCCTTTCCTGGCGTGGGTGATGTAATCCTGGATGCTGTTACATTAAGGTAATGTAGAGCGCAACACATAGCCAGTCTGACTGGCGCTGAACCTACCTTCGGGTATTTCAGGTAACGGGGCCGCCTGAAAGGGTGGCCTTTTTACTTTTGTCGCGGCAAATGATGCGAATAACAGCGAACTGCGCTGACGCGTCGACAGGTTCACATTGTTGTCTTGTTCCGGTTGTTAGATAACGCTTATTGATTCGATAATGTAAACGCATTGGTCGGGTCAGGAAAAATTCGTTAACTTAGACCTCAACGAAAACACGGAGGAAGTATAGATGTCCTTAATTAACACCAAAATCAAACCGTTCAAAAACCAGGCATTCAAAAATGGTGAATTCATCGAAGTCACCGAGAAAGACACCGAAGGCCGCTGGAGCGTCTTCTTCTTCTATCCGGCTGACTTCACCTTCGTCTGCCCGACCGAACTGGGCGACGTGGCTGACCATTACGAAGAACTGCAGAAGCTGGGCGTAGACGTTTACTCTGTTTCTACCGATACCCACTTCACCCACAAAGCGTGGCACAGCAGCTCTGAAACCATCGCGAAAATCAAATACGCGATGATTGGCGACCCGACTGGCGCCCTGACCCGTAACTTCGACAACATGCGTGAAGATGAAGGTCTGGCTGACCGCGCCACCTTCGTGGTTGACCCGCAGGGTATCATCCAGGCGATCGAAGTTACCGCTGAAGGTATCGGCCGTGACGCGTCTGACCTGCTGCGTAAAATCAAAGCGGCGCAGTATGTTGCTTCCCACCCAGGCGAAGTGTGCCCGGCGAAATGGAAAGAAGGCGAAGCGACGCTGGCTCCATCCCTGGACCTGGTCGGCAAAATCTAATAATCACGGCGTCTTTCGCATCATAGCGGCGTTGGCTGCGCTTAATCACCCCGGTCACTTACTCGTGTAAGCTCCCGGGGGTTCATAAGCTTGCCGCCTTGCTCTAACGCGAAATACTGGTGAATTAAAATTTCCGTCGTCTTTCATGCCATAGCTGCGTTGGCGTCGCCTGCTCACCCCGGTCGCTTACTTTAGTAAGCTCTCGGGGATTCTCAGGCTAGCCGCCTTGCTCTGACGCGAAATACTTTGGAAATTACTTCAGTCATGGGCGCACCTGCGCCCATTTCATTCCAACACCATGATGCAAGCGCATTCAGGCAGCCTGACAAGGCCGCTTGCATGATGATGTTTTAAGCCCAGGAGATAACAATGCTCGACACCAACATGAAAACCCAGCTCAAGGCCTATCTTGAGAAGCTGACCAAGCCTGTTGAGCTGATTGCCACGCTGGATGACAGCGCTAAATCGGCAGAAATCAGGGAACTGCTGGCTGAAATTGCTGAACTGTCAGACAAAGTCACCTTTAAAGAAGACAACACGCTGGCGGTACGCAAGCCATCGTTCCTGATTACTAACCCCGGTTCCGACCAGGGCCCACGCTTTGCGGGCTCCCCGCTGGGCCACGAGTTTACCTCGCTGGTGCTGGCGCTGCTGTGGACCGGCGGTCATCCGTCGAAAGAGGCTCAGTCTCTGCTGGAGCAGATCCGCGATATCGATGGCGACTTCGAGTTTGAAACCTACTACTCGCTCTCCTGCCATAACTGCCCGGACGTGGTCCAGGCGCTGAACCTGATGGCGGTGCTCAACCCGCGTATCAAACATACGGCGATTGACGGTGGGACGTTCCAGAATGAGATCACCGAGCGCAACGTGATGGGCGTGCCGGCGGTGTTCATGAACGGCCAGGAGTTTGGTCAGGGGCGGATGACGCTGACGGAAATCGTCGCCAAAGTGGACACCGGTGCGGAAAAACGCGCAGCGGAAGAGCTGAATCAGCGTGACGCTTACGATGTGCTGATCGTCGGTTCCGGCCCGTCCGGCGCGGCGGCCGCGGTTTACTCTGCGCGTAAAGGGATTCGTACCGGCCTGATGGGCGAGCGCTTCGGCGGCCAGGTGCTGGATACCGTGGATATCGAAAACTACATTTCGGTGCCGAAAACCGAAGGCCAGAAGCTGGCCGGGGCCCTGAAAGCGCACGTTAGCGACTATAACGTCGATGTGATCGACTCCCAGAGCGCGACCAAACTGACGCCAGCGGCGACAGAGGGCGGCCTGCATCAGATCGAAACCGTCTCCGGCGCGGTGCTGAAGGCGCGCAGCGTCATCATTGCCACCGGGGCGAAATGGCGCAACATGAACGTGCCGGGCGAAGATCAGTATCGCACCAAGGGCGTAACCTACTGCCCGCACTGCGACGGCCCGCTGTTTAAAGGTAAGCGCGTGGCGGTGATCGGCGGGGGGAACTCCGGCGTGGAAGCCGCCATCGACCTGGCGGGCGTCGTGGAACACGTGACCCTGCTGGAATTCGCACCGGAGATGAAGGCCGACCAGGTGCTGCAGGATAAAGTCCGCAGTCTGAAGAATGTCGACATCATTCTCAATGCGCAGACCACGGAAGTGAAAGGCGACGGCAGCAAGGTCACCGGTCTGCAGTATCGTGACCGGGTGAGCGGCGATGAGCATCACGTCGCGCTGGCGGGCATCTTCGTGCAGATCGGCCTGCTGCCTAATACCACCTGGCTGGAAGGCGCGGTTGAGCGTAACCGCATGGGCGAGATCATCATCGATGCGAAGTGCGAAACCAACGTTAAAGGCGTATTCGCCGCCGGTGACTGCACCACCGTGCCGTACAAGCAGATTATCATCGCGGCAGGGGAGGGGGCGAAAGCGTCGCTGAGCGCCTTCGACTACCTGATCCGCACGAAAACCGCATAACAAGTCAGACAATAGACCTGCATAACAAAGAGGCTACCCAGGGGTAGCCTCTTTTTTTATGCGCTTTTCCTCAGCCTTACCTGACGACCATCACCGGGATATGGGCGTGACGGATGACGCTCGAGGCGTTGGAGCCCAACAGGTGAGTACTGATGGAGGGATTGCGTGAGCCTATCACCACCACGTCGGCGTTTATTTCGCTGGCCAGTTCGTTGACCATGTCGCGCACGCTGCCGAAACGCACATGCAGCTTGATCCGCGATGGGTCGATGCTGAAATGGCTGACCATGGTCTGCAGGCGGGTTTCCGCCTCGTGCTGCAGATGTTCCTCAAAACGCCGCAGGTCGGCGGTAAAACGGCTCATCGTGAAGCTCGCTGAACCGGGTAAGACGTGGAGCAGATGGATCACCCCGTCCTGCTGGGCCAGAAACTCCGCATGCCGGACGGCTTTATCGCTCAGCGCCATCTCAAAGACATCAACCGGCATAATGATAGTCTTATACATATGCAATCCTCCTTGTTCGTTTGCGTCTATATCAACATATTATATGCGGATATTGTGTCATTCAGGTCGCAAAACTGTCAGTCAGGCAGGCGCAAAGCGTAAAAAAAGGTTAGCGAGGGGAAAGACAGCAGAAAGAGGATGTGTGGACATCCTCTGAATAAAGCGCGATACGCCTCAGGCAGCGGGGATTAACGGTGGAATTCGCCAGCGGCTTCCGGCTGGTACAGCAGCGCCAGCACTTCCAGGTGCGTCGACGCCCCGCCCGGCAGCTCCCAGTGAATGGTGCTGCCGACCTTGAGGCCGAGCAGCGCGGCGCCCACCGGCGCGAGGACGGAGAGCTGGCTGGCGCTGTCGGTCACCTGCGTCGGAAACACCAGCGTCCGCACGCGCTCTTCGCCGCTGGTTAAATCGCGGAATTTAACCGTACTGTTCATGGTGACGACATCGTGCGGCATCGCTTCCGGCGCCAGCATTTGCGCGCGGTCGAGCTCGTCGTTCAGGGCATCGGCAACCGGCGAGCTGGCGAAAGCCGGCTGCTCCAGCAGCCTGTCGATACGTTCGGCATCCAGTTCGTTAATGATGATTGCGGGTCTGGTCATTGCATACTCCATGTTATCCAGGAACCTGTCCGTAAAAGAAAACCCTCGCCGAAAAAGGCAAGGGTTAAGGTTCTCCCATCATACTGAGAGTTGCCGGCAGTTTGAAGTGATGAAACGCACAATCAGCGCGCAACGCCTCCGGCGAAGGACGTTTTCTGAACAGTATGCCGCGTTGCGCTAGTGGCCAACCTTATCGAGGATAAACTGCGCGCCGCAGTTACCCGGGTGAGGCTGGGGCAGAAAGGCGGAGGTGGCCAGTGGGGCGTTGATGGTCGCGGCGTTGAGTGAGATTTGCATCTCGGTCAAATAGGCAGGATTACCGTTACAGGTTAATTTAAACGCCTTCACGCTCTGCGGACCCCAGGCGCGGGCCACGGCGGCGTCGAAGTCGGCCCGACTGACGGTTTGGCCATAGTGTTTGGCAAGGAAATCACCAACCGGGCTGCGCTTAATTTCCCCGTTCAGGCGCACCATGGCGCCAAAATAGCTGTCGGGATCGAAGCCGAAGCAGACACCATGTTTGGCATATTCGTAACGTTCGAGGCAGGAGGTGCCGCCCGCGCCCGGCATTACGCTATTCAGTTTGTTGGCCATCTCCAGCGACAATCCCGTCTCCGCCGCCTGACATTTGCGGTTCGCTTTCACCTCCGGCATGTCGGGCAGCGGGCGCGTGGCGCAGCCGTAGCGCATCCAGCGTCGTTCATCCACTCCGCGCGCGGCAATGGACTTTGGCAGCCCGGGCCACAGGCCGTGCACGGTCAGAAAATCGGCTTTATTCGCGGTTTCCTGCTGCAGGCGGCACTCTTCCGGTTCGTTGCGGTTACGGTCATACATGCTCTGACAGAATCCGGTTTGCCAGGAGAGGGCCAGGACATAGCGGTCAAAATCAGCGTATCGCGTCGCGGTGAGCGGTTCAGCGCCGGCCTGAGTGGCGGTAAGCACAAGGGCAAGCGCGGCGAATTCCTTCCTGAACATGTTTATTCCTGATTGTGGATGGCAAAAGATAACGGGGAGTTATTAAAGCATAAAAAAGGCGCCTGCTGGCGCCTTTTCACGTGGTTAGACCATTAGTGGACCGCGCTGCCCGGGACGAGGATCTCGGTCGCGACAATCACCACCAGCAGGCCAACCATCACCGGCACCGAGGTGCGTTTGACCACTTCGAACGGGGAGATCTTCGCCATCCCGGCGACGGCCACCACCACGCCGGAGACCGGCGAGATCGTGCGGCCAAGGTTAGAGGCCTGCAGCATCGGGATCGACAGATAGGCGGGATTGATGCCGGAGGAGTGCGCCAGCTTGGGGATCATCTCGACAAAGGCGTAGAACGGGGCATTGCCGGAGCCGGTGGTCATCGCCGCCAGCATGGTCAGGATCACCAGCACCAGCATCAGAATAATACTGGCCGAGCCGAAGGAAGTGGCGATGGAGATCAGACCGTTGATGAAGCCGATGGTGCTTAATCCCTGAGCAAAAACGCCGGCGGCGACCAGCAGCATCACCACCCCGGCGAAGGCGTCAGCCATCCCGCGGTAGGCGACTTCCAGTCCGCTGAAGACGTTTTTGGTGTTGAACCCGCGCAGGAATTCGAGGATCGCCGCCAGCAGCATGCAGCCGACGAGGATGGTAATAATGTGCAGTTCCGGCCCCCATTTGCCATCAAAGATCAGTACGCCAATAATCGGGGTAAACGGCAGGATGGCGTACAGCGCCGGGGCATTGGTGGTGATCTCGTTGACGTCGAGCATTTCGTGGGAAATGTTCTCTTTTTTATCCAGGTAGCGCTGCCAGAAGAAGTGGGCGATCGCCATGCAGATGATAGCGGCGATGGAGATCGGCAGCGTGGTCTTGAAGGCAAAGTCGATCAGCGGCATTTCGGCCGCTTTTGCCGCCAGCACGACGTCACCCGAGGTAGGCGAAAGGATAATCGCCGCCGGGGAGGCGCAGATGGCCGCCGCCGCACCGCGGCTGATACCAACGTTTACCATCACCGGGAACAGCGTCGCCATCAGCAGGACGCCGAGGCCGGTCGCGGAGGAGACGGCCAGCGACATCAGGCAGGCGACAAAGTAGGCGGCAATCATCAGCAGATAGGGCGAATTGATATAGCGCAATGGCTTTGAGGCTAATTTCACCACCATATCATTGGCGCCAATATGCGTCATATAGGTGGCGAAGCCGCACAGCATCATGATCATCATACCCAAATCGCCGCCACGGCTCATGAGTAGAATCTTAATGTATTCAATAATGTCAGTGGCGGAGTAACCGGTGCCCTCGGTATTGCCTGGTAAGACTTTATGACCCAGCAGGGCGCTGACGATCAGCAATATTAAGCCGCCGACGAACAGCACGCCGGTGGCTGAATAGCCCTTAATGATATAGCGGGCGACGCCCACAATGACCGCAATCCCGATCAGGATCTCAACAAACGTCAGCATTCATTTCCCCTAAGCCCAAAGAATATGTAGTTAAAAAGCGCCACACCAAATTTTAATGTGCGAATGTGCCGAAAAAACGGACGAAACTCGCTGATGCAAATCAATAAAGCGATAAGAACTACGCCCCTCCCGTCCCGCCTGGATATAATCACCAGATGGATAGTTAAGCGGTTCTGATGGTCAGCGGGCGAAAATCAGGAGTTTGCCTTATTTCGTTCAACCTGTATTGAGACTATCTTTGCTATCTTAGGTGGCTTTTAAATGAAAGTGGTAATAGAAAAGTGTTGATGTTACGTCGTTTTTCATTGTTTTCTCTTGGTTTTTTAGGATGGTTATTGGTATCCGGAAACGCCAGCGCGTCGTTTTCATCGACCCTTAGCGAAGGTTACCATACCTTAAGTAATAACGTTGCGCAGACCTGGAATGAGCCGGAGCACTATGATCTGTACGTTCCAGCCATCACCTGGCACGCGCGCTTTGCTTATGATAAGGAAAAGACGGACAAGTATAACGAACGTCCGTGGGGGGCAGGCTTCGGCGTTTCGCGCTGGGATGAGAAAGGGAACTGGCACGGCCTGTACCTGATGGCGTTTAAAGACTCTTTCAATAAGTGGGAACCCATCGGCGGCTACGGTTGGGAGAAAACCTGGCGTCCGCTGACGGACCAGAACTTCCGCCTCGGTCTCGGCTATACCCTCGGGGTGACGGCGCGCGATAACTGGAACTACATCCCGATTCCGGTGATCTTGCCCTTAGCGTCAATAGGTTACGGTCCGGCAACGTTCCAGATGACCTATATTCCCGGTACCTACAATAACGGTAACGTTTACTTCGCCTGGGCTCGTATACAGTTTTAATTCGCTAAGTCTTAGCAATAAATGAGATAAGCGATGCGTCTTGTGGAAAAACAAGGACTAAAGCGTTACCCACTAAAAAAGATAGCGACTTTTATCACTTTTTAGCAAAGTTGCACTGGACAAAAGGTACCACAATTGGTGTACTGATACCCGACACAGCATTAGTGTCGATTTTTCATATAAAGGTAATTTTGATGTCTAAGATTAAAGGTAACGTTAAGTGGTTTAATGAGTCCAAAGGATTCGGTTTCATTACTCCGGAAGATGGCAGCAAAGATGTATTCGTACACTTCTCTGCAATCCAGTCCAACGGTTTCAAAACTCTGGCTGAAGGTCAGCGCGTAGAGTTCGAAATCACTAACGGTGCCAAAGGCCCTTCTGCTGCAAACGTAATCGCTCTGTAAGCAACGCGTCAGTAGAATATAAAAACCCGCTAATCAGCGGGTTTTTTTTTGCCTGTTGATTACGCCTTTAGCGGCTGGCGGCCTGCGAGAAGAGCCAGAAGGCGACAGCCGTCATGGCAAACGAGCCCAGCAAGTTCACCGCGACGTTGAGGAGCGCCCAGCTCACTCGCCCCTGCTGCAGAAGAAACACCACTTCCGCAGAGAAGGTGGAGAAGGTGGTCAATCCGCCGCAGAAACCCGTGGTGATCAGCAGTTTCCACATCGGGTCAATGCCGGTCAGTCTATTAAACCACGCCAGCCCGGCGCCGATCACAAAGGCGCCTAACAGGTTGGCAGTCAGCGTCCCAATCGGGATAGCATGGTGCACAGGATTGAGCTTCATGCCGAGCCACCAGCGCAAAACGCTGCCGGTGCCGCCGCCAATAAAAACGGCGCAAAGAAGTTGAAACACGGTCGTTTCCTGCTATTTGATGTAAGAGAGTGTCAAGTGTAGCGCGCAACGGGCGCAATTGGCTATTCATAACCTGACGGGAGAAAAACATGCGGGTAGCGGCAGGGCAGTTTATCGTCACGCCAGTATGGCGGACGAATGCGCAAACTTGTGTGGCGATGATGCAGCAGGCGGCGCGTGAAGGGGCGGCGCTGCTGGTGCTGCCGGAGGCGTTGCTGGCACGTGATGACAACGACCCGGATCTGTCGGTGAACTCGGCCCAAACGCTGGATGGAGAGTTTTTACAGCTGCTGCTGGCCGAGAGCGCGCGTAACGGCCTGACGACGATCCTGACGCTGCATGTGCCGTCGGGGGAGGGGAGAGCAACCAACACGCTGGTGGTATTGCGTGAAGGGAAGGTTATTGCACATTATCACAAACTTCATTTATACGACGCCTTCGCAATGCAGGAGTCCCGGCGGGTGGATCCCGGCCGGCAAATCCCGCCGGTGATTGAAGTGGCGGGTTTCCGCGTTGGCCTGATGACCTGTTACGATCTGCGTTTTCCGGAGCTGGCGCTGTCGCTGGCGCTGAACGGGGCGCAGCTGCTGGTGCTGCCCACCGCATGGGTGAAAGGGCCGCAAAAAGAGCATCACTGGGCGACGCTGCTGGCGGCGCGCGCGCTGGACACGACCTGCTACGTCGTGGCGGCAGGCGAATGCGGGACGCGTAACATCGGGCAGAGCCGCATCGTCGATCCGCTGGGGACCACCGTGGCGGGCGCGGGGAGCGAGCCGCAGCTGATCTATGCCGATATTTCCGCAGACTACCTTGCGCGGGTTCGCGAGCGTTTGCCGGTGCTGCAGAACCGACGGTTTGCGCCACCGCAATTATTGTGACGTTTTTTTAAACAAGGCTTGATTCACCTTGTTACAGATTGCTATTGTGTCCGCGCGCCAAATACCCGTATTGTTTATCCCAATAATTCGCTGTGCACGTCAGGACGGACACCCCAGCGCTCACTCCCGGAGGGGAGGCCTCGGGCTGAATCACGCAGCCCACGCACAGGTGGATTACAATATGACGGATAAATGCGTGTATGATGGCGTATTCGCAGCTTGTATAGAGAAGAAGGTTAGCTATGGGTGAGATTAGTATTACCAAACTGCTGGTAGTCGCAGCACTGATTATCTTAGTGTTTGGTACCAAGAAATTACGTACGCTGGGCGGCGACCTGGGGTCGGCTATCAAGGGCTTTAAAAAAGCCATGAACGAAGATGACGATAGCGCGAAAAAAACCACCGCTGAAGACGAAGCACCGGCGCAGAAGCTCTCTCATAAAGAGTAATTCTCCTGCTGCGTCCCCTGGCGGGATGCGGGTGGTACGGCGAAGAGGCCGCGACGTTTGACGTTGCGGCCTTTGTTGTTTTTGTCGACGCCGCGCAGGAAAGATGCAACTAACTGTTACGGGAAGGCGAAGCGAATGAAGCGGAGAGCGCCGCTGCGCCAGGACGTGACGCAGCGGGAGAAGCGGCAGGTTATTTAACTTCCATCCCTTTAGCCTGCAGGTCGGCGTGATAGGAAGAGCGAACGAAGGGGCCGCAGGCGGCGTGGGTGAAGCCCATCGCCATGGCTTCCGCTTTCATCTCTTCAAACTCTTCCGGGCTAACGTAACGCTGCACTGGCAGGTGGTGACGGCTCGGCTGCAGATACTGGCCTAATGTCAGCATGGTGACGCCATGACGGCGCAGGTCGCGCATGACTTCGATGATCTCGTCGTTGGTTTCGCCCAGGCCCACCATCAGGCCGGATTTTGTCGGGATCTCCGGGTGCGCTTCTTTAAAACGCTCCAGCAGCTTCAGCGACCAGTTGTAATCCGCGCCCGGACGCACCTGACGATAGAGGCGCGGTACGTTTTCGAGGTTGTGGTTGAAGACGTCCGGCGGGGTCACCGTCAGAATATCAAGGGCGCGATCCATGCGGCCGCGGAAATCCGGGACCAGTGTTTCGATTTTAATCGTCGGGTTTTTCTCGCGAATGGCGCTGATGCAGTCGGCAAAATGCTGTGCGCCGCCATCGCGCAGGTCGTCACGGTCCACCGAAGTGACCACCACGTAGCGCAGCCCCATATCGGCGATAGTTTGCGCCAGCTTCTGTGGCTCGTTCGCATCTGGCGCGACCGGGCGGCCATGCGCCACGTCGCAGAATGGGCAACGGCGGGTACAGATCGCGCCGAGGATCATAAAGGTCGCGGTACCGTGGTTGAAGCACTCTGCAAGGTTCGGGCAGGAGGCCTCTTCGCACACGGAGTGCAGGCCGTTCTTACGCATCGCTGCTTTGATTCCCTGGATACGGGACGAGTCTGCCGGAAGTTTGATTTTCATCCATTCCGGTTTTCTGAGCAGAGCTTCACGCTCAGTTGCCACGTTCTTCACCGGGATAAGGGCCATTTTATCGGCGTCGCGGTACTTAACACCGCGTTCCATCACAATGGGTTTACTCATAGCGTGCGTGTTCCAGTTGCGAGTCACGAAGGAAAGCGAATTAATTCAATGAAATGTTGCAATTATCAACTATTTTTGAATCAAGAGCAGGCAGTATACCATTGAAAAGGGGCAGAAAGCAGCCTGCCTGCCCGGCAAATTGTAAAATAGTTGTTGTTCTATCCTTTTCCCTTCCGTGCGCTACGCCTTAAACGCCTGGATCACGGTCTCAATGATCTCTTTCAGCAATGGCTCTTTCCCGCTCTGCTTATTGAAGTGCAGCGCAACATCAATCTGCTCTTCCCGCAGGGAGGGGAAGTCCAGGGTCTGCAGCGGCCAGAGACGGGATACCATGGCGAACAGGCGCTCGGTGGTCAGCCCCAGCATGTCGCTCTCGGCGATCATTGCCGCCTGGGTTAGCAGGTTGAAGGTGCTGAAACCGCAGCGGCGCTCGCCCATCTCCTCCTGCAGCCGACGGTGCAGCGTAGGGTAGCGCTGGCCTTCCGGCAGCAGCAGCGCAAACTCGTATTGTGCAAGGGCGGATTCATCCTGCGGACCGTCCAGCGCGGGATGCCCAGCGCGGCAGTACATCTGCACCCGTTCCTGATACAGCACGTGATGGCTTATCGCCTGGCCGCTGTGCAGATGGGTATCAATCAACAAATCCACCTGGCGCTGGTCAAGCTGCCGCGCGGCGTCGGTGAGGGCGATGTTGTGCAGCAGGATCTGCGGAAAGACCGGCTTCAGCGCGCTGGCCAGGCCAGGCATCAGCAGCGCCCCCATGGCTGGCGTGGTGGCGATAGTGATCACCCGCTGCTGATGCGGGCTGCCGGTGATATCCAGCGCGCTGAGGAAAGCCTCCATACCGCGGCTGATGTACTGGTGAAGATGGGTGGCATAGGCGGTGGGCGTTACGCCCTGGCCTTTACGGATAAACAGCGGATCGGGGAACAGCGCCCGCAGTTTGTTTATTGACTGGCTAATGGCCGACGGCGTGATATTGAGTATCTTCGCGGCATTGACGATACCTTTGTGTACGTACACGGCTTCGAAGATGGTCAACAGATTGAGGTCAATATTACGCAGGATGCGAAACATCTGACGGTCGTAACGTTCGTCCTGTCGGTCAGGAGATTCTGACGGCGGCGTATTCTCTGGCACGCGATGAGTCCGGTTGGGAATGATAGGCCAAGTATAGCGGCCCACCGCGTTGCCGTGCGTGACAATTGATTGCAAAAATAATGTGTTACTCGTTCAGCACCCCGCCGTCAGCGGGGCGCTGGTCTGCCCTTAACCCTGAGGAAGGTATTCGTGCGGGGGATTGTTCAGCAGCGCCAGCAGATGGGCGACCAGCCGCGGAGCCACTGTCTCCGGAGTGGCTTCCGGCTGCCACTGGCGCATTTGTGTCATCTCCATACCGGCATAGCCGCAGGGGTTGATACGCAGAAACGGCGTCAGATCCATCGCGATATTGAGCGCCAGGCCGTGGAAAGAGCAGCCTTTGCGGATCCGCAGCCCCAGAGAGCATATTTTGCGATCGCCGACGTAGACGCCAGGGGCGTCGGCGCGGGGGTGCGACTCAATACCGTATTCGGCAAGGGTATTGACGACCGTTTGCTCCAGCAGCGTCACCAGTTCACGCACGCCCAGCTTGCGGCGCTTGAGGTTCAACAGGACGTACATTACCTGCTGTCCCGGGCCGTGATAGGTTACCTGGCCGCCGCGATCGCTCTGGATCACCGGAATATCACCGGGCACCAGCAGGTGTTCCGCTTTGCCGGCCTGACCCTGGGTGAAGACCGGGTGATGTTCCACCAGCCAGATCTCATCGAGGGTATCTTCATCACGGGCGTCGGTAAATCCGTGCATCGCCTGCGAGACGGGTTCGTAAGGTTGCAGGCCAAGCTGCCGGATTAGAATTTTATTGTGCTGCAAAACAACATCTCCGCCGGGAAGAGAGAATTCAGGTCGGGGAGTATATCACAGCCGTGCGGGAGGGAATGAGAAGACCCGGCATGGCGGCCGGGTCAGGGAAAAGGTTACAGCACCATCCGAACGATATCGATATTGCCTAACTCTTCGTACAGCGTTTCCACTTGTTCAATGTGAGTGGCGTTGATGGTGATGGAGACCGAGTGGTAGTTACCTTTGCTGCTCGGTTTTACTGACGGCGAGTAATCACCAGGCGCATGGCGCTGTACCACTTCCACCACCTGATCAACCAGCTCAGGCAACGCCTGCCCCATTACTTTGTAAGTAAATGGCGTAGGGAATTCAAGCAGTTCGTTAAGTTTGGTTTTCATGTCAGCTCCGGTGTTACGACAAAATAATAACTCCCACCAAGGGCGGGAGTTATCAGGTTACTTGGATGAATAGTATATGGGGATGGAAATCACACTTTCAAGTGTTCGATTTTTAACCAAACCAGTGGTGGAACATTAATTTAATGTAATCAATAATTTTACCGAAGAAATTACCTTCCGGAATTTCCTGCAGCACCACCAGCGGGCGCTGGTCAATGGTTTTACCATCCAGCTGGAAGTTAATGGTGCCGACGACCTGGTTTTTCTGCAGCGGGGCGTGCAGCTCAGTGTTATTCAGCACGTAGCTGGCTTTCAGATCTTTCATCCGGCCGCGCGGGATGGTCAGGTAGACGTCTTTATCCACCCCCAGCGAAGCGCGATCGCTGTCGCCGAACCAGGCCGGTTCGGAAGCAAACTCTTTGCCGGCTTTAATTGGGTTGACGGTTTCAAAGAAGCGGAAGCCCCAGGTCAGCAGTTTTTTGCTTTCCGACTCACGCCCTTTGAACGTCCGGCCGCCCATTACCGCCGAGATCAGACGCATCTGCCCTTCGGTGGCGGAAGCGACAAGGTTGTAGCCCGCTTTGTCGGTGTGGCCGGTTTTGATGCCGTCGACGTTCAGGCTGTTATCCCACAGCAGGCCATTACGGTTCAGCTGGCGGATACCGTTGAAAGTGAACTCTTTCTCACGATAGATGGAGTACTCGTTCGGCACGTCGCGGATCAGCGCCTGGCCAATCAGCGCCATGTCGCGCGCCGAGCTGAACTGGCCGTCAGCATCGAGGCCGTGAACAGTCTGGAAATGGGTGTTTTTCAGGCCGAGGGCGTTGACGTAGTTGTTCATCAGGCTGACGAAGGCGTCCTGGCTGCCGGCGACATAGTCGGCCATCGCCACGCAGGCATCGTTACCGGACTGCAGGTTGATACCGCGGATCAGCTGGGAAACCGGCACCTGCATCCCCGGCTTGAGGAACATCAGGGAAGAGCCTTTGAATACCGGGTTGCCGGTGGCCCAGGCGTCGTTGCCGACGGTGACCAGATCGGACTCTTTGAATTTGCCCGCTTTCATCGCCTGACCGATAACATAGCTGGTCATCATTTTGGTCAGACTGGCCGGGTCGCGGCGGGAGTCGGCGTTGTTTTCAGCCAGCACCTTGCCAGAGTTGTAATCGATAAGGATCCAGGATTCGGCGTCAATCTGCGGGGCGCCTGGGATCATCGTTTTGATATTCAGGTCATCGGCGCGGGCAGCGGAGGAGAGCGCTGCAACGGAGAGCGCCGTGATGAGTAAACGAGCGGTGAAAGAGGTCTTCATGGTCAGAACAACGGCATCCGTGATGGAGTTAAAAAAAGTGCCTTACTATAGCAAATGCTCTGCGGGCCAGCATCCGACATTGCGCATGAGTTTGTTAATGACTTTTACATGCGCAAGGTGAACGGGCTGCCCGCGGCCTTTAGTTGGCGCGAGTAATAAAGGACTGCAGCTGCGCTTCGCTTTGCAGGCGCTGCTGAACGGCGCTGGCCTGCGCCTTGTCGGCAAACGGCCCCAGCTGAATACGCCATACCGCGCCGTTTTGCATGACCCGGCCCGGCACAGAGAACTGCTGGCTCAGACGCTGCTGATACTGCTGCGCCCGCGCCTGGTCGCTCACTGCGCCTACCTGCACGACGAAGCTACCGCTGGCGCTGGAGGTGGCGGAAGACGAAGCGGCAACGGCGCCGGCGGCTGCGGCGGTGGCCGCTGCGGGCGCGACGCTACCCTGGATGGAGCCGGGCGCGGTCACCGGCGCTGCTGGCGTGGCGCCGGCGGCAGGTGCCGTCGCGGCGGCGGCCGCGGGTTCGCTGCTCTCCAGCACGCCGCTGTTCAGCGGCGTCGGGGCGCCGAGGAAACCGCCGCTGTTCACCGGTGCGCCAACGCTGTCTTCCGGCTTCAGCGTGCTGTTGCTGATCGGGCGAACGTCAGTGGGCGAGGGCTGGCTCATGCCAGCGGCGTCACCGCCGTCCAGATTCGGACGGGCGGGCAGGGCGTAAGTCTGTTTGGCGACGGTGGTACAAGCCATTCCCGGGCCGGAAAGCGAACCGTCAGGTGCGACGATGATCGGGTCGATACGCACTTTGGTGTTATTCGAGGTGTTCAGGCGGTCGGCGGACGCGCGGGAGAGCGAGATAACCCGATCGTTGCCGTAGGGACCGCGATCGTTAATCCGCACGACGATCATGCGCCCGTTGGCGAGGTTGGTGATCCGCGCATAGCTCGGGATCGGCAGCGTCGGGTGCGCCGCGGTCAACTGCGTCGGGTCGAAGGTTTCACCGCTGGCGGTCAGGTTGCTGTTGGGTTCCGCGTCATAGATCGCCGCGAAACCGGCCTGAGTAAAGTTTGCCGGATCCTGGACGATGTTGTAGCGCTTACCGTCGCGCTCATAATCCTGATTCGCCGTCGCGTTCGGCGTTTCATACTGCGGATCGGCGCCGCTGATCTCAACCGTCGGGCCATTACAGACGGCCGGCTGTGGAGTACTGACCGTCTTTTGTTGCACGTCATCACTCGAACATGCCGCCAGCAGCCCCGCTGCTATGCAGATCCCCAGCCATTGCTTACGCATTGCGAACCCCTTTAAACGCTTTTCGACAACATTTTTCTGTGGGTATGGATCGACATCACGATACCAAACCCGGCCATCAATACGATCAGGGCGGAGCCCCCGTAGCTCACCAGCGGCAACGGTACGCCCACCACCGGTAAAATACCACTCACCATACCAATATTTACGAAGACATAAACGAATAAAATCAACATTAAACCACCGGCCATGACCCGGCCAAAGGTGGTTTGCGCCTGGGCGGCGATCCACAGTCCGCGCATGATCAGCAGAATATAGAGCGCCAGCAGGATCAGTACGCCAATCAGGCCCAGCTCTTCGGCGAGTACGGCGAAGATAAAGTCGGTATGGCGTTCCGGCAGAAACTCCAGCTGCGACTGGGTGCCGTGCAGCCAGCCTTTGCCGCGCAGACCGCCGGAGCCAATGGCAATTTTAGACTGAATAATGTGATACCCCGCGCCCAGCGGGTCGGTTTCCGGATCGAGCAGCATCATCACGCGCTGGCGCTGATAATCGTGCATCAGGAAGAACCACAAAATCGGGATAAAGGCGGCGACCAGCACCACCGCAATGCCGATCAGGCGCCAGCTGAGGCCGGAGAGGAACAGTACAAACAGACCGGAGAGGGCGATCAGAATCGAGGTCCCGAGGTCAGGCTGCGCCGCCACCAGCAGCGTCGGCAGGAAGATCAGCACCAGGGCAATACCGGTATTCTTTAGCGAAGGCGGGCAGACGTCGCGGTTAATAAAGCGCGCCACCATCAGCGGCACGGCGATTTTTGCAATCTCCGACGGCTGAAAGCGGACGATACCGAGATCCAGCCAGCGCTGCGCCCCTTTGGAGATGGCGCCGAAGGCGTCGACGGCCACCAGCAGAATAATACAGAAAATATAGAGGTAGGGCGCCCAGCCCTCATAGACCCGCGGCGGGATCTGCGCCATGACGATCATGATCACCACGCCCATGGCGATCTGGCCGATTTTACGCTCCATCATGCCGACGTCCTGACCGCTGGCGCTCCAGATAACCAGCGCGCTGTAGGTCAGCAGCGCCAGCAGGATCAGCACCATAGTGGGGTCAAGATGGATCTTATCCCACAGCGATTTTTTGTTCGGATTATCCGTCATTATTGATCCTCCCCTGCGGTTACCGCCGGGTTTTCGCTTGGCAGCGTGGTGTTGTTATCGCCCAGCATGATGTGATCGAGGATTTGGCGCATAATCGTACCGACCGCCGGGCCGGCACCGCCGTTTTCCAGGATCATCGCCACGGCAACCTGCGGGTTGTTATAAGGCGCAAACGCCGTCATCAGTTTATGGTCACGCAGACGCTCAGAGATTCGGTGCGCGTTATAGGTTTCGTTGGCCTTCAGGCCGAACACCTGGGCGGTACCGGACTTGGCCGCGATTTTATACGGCGCGCTGGCGAAATATTTGTGCGCGGTGCCGTTGCCGCGGTTGGCCACGCCGAACATGCCGTCTTTGGCGATTTCCCAGTAGCCGGAATGGATGTCGCCTACCGGCGGCTCATGAGGCTGGACCCACGGAACGGGCTTGCCGTCTTCCACGGTACTTTGCAGCAGGTGCGGCACTTTCACCACCCCGTCGTTAATCAGGATCATCAGCGCTTTGTTCATCTGGATCGGCGTGGCGGTCCAGTAACCCTGGCCGATGCCCACCGGAATGGTGTCCCCCTGGTACCAGGGTTTTTTAAAGCGTTTGAGCTTCCATTCGCGGGTCGGCATGTTGCCCGAGCGCTCTTCGGCGAGGTCGATACCGGTATAGTGGCCGTAGCCGAACTTGCTCATCCACTCCGAGAGGCGATCGATGCCCATGTCATAGGCGACCTGATAGAAATAGGTATCCGCGGACTCCTCCAGCGCTTTGGTGACGTTCAGATGGCCGTGACCCCATTTTTTCCAGTCACGATAGCGTTTTTCCGAGCCGGGCAGCTGCCACCAGCCCGGGTCGAACAGGCTGGTATTGCGCGTGATCACCCCGGCGCTCAGCGCCGAGACGGCGACGTACGGTTTGACCGTCGATGCCGGCGGATAGACCCCTTGCGTCGCACGGTTGACCAGCGGCGTGTTGGGATCGTTGAGCAGGCCGGAGTAATCTTTGCTGGAGATGCCGTCGACGAACAGGTTCGGGTCGTAGCTCGGCGTCGAAACCAGCGCCAGAATGGCGCCGGTACGCGGGTCGGTGACCACCACCGCGGCGCGGCTGCCGGCCAGCAGCGTTTCGATATACTGCTGTAGCTTGAGGTCGAGGGTGAGGTAGATGTCGCGTCCGGCCTGCGGAGGCACCTCTTTGAGCTGACGAATAACGCGGCCGCGGTTGTTTACTTCAACCTCTTCGTAGCCGGTCTGACCGTGCAGGACGTCCTCGTAATAACGCTCAATACCCAGCTTACCGATGTCATGGGTCGAGGCGTAGTTGGCCAGTTTGCCCTCTTTATCGAGGCGGTCGACGTCTTTATCGTTAATTTTCGACACGTAGCCGATGACGTGCGTCAGCGCCGAGTTATAGGGGTAGTAACGGCGCTTGTAGCCTTTGACTTCCACACCGGGAAAGCGGTACTGGTTGACGGCAAAGCGGGCCACCTGCACTTCGCTGAGGTTGACCTTGACCGGAATCGAAGTAAAGCGATGGGAGCGGGCGCGCTCCTTTTTGAAACCGGCGATATCATCGTCGGTTAAATCGACGACATCGCGTAGCGCATCCAGCGTCTGCTGCACGTTATCGACTTTCTCCGGCATCATCTCCAGCTGATAAATGGTGCGGTTAAGCGCCAGCGGGGTGCCGTTGCGATCGTAAATAATGCCGCGGCTCGGCGGGATCGGCACCAGCTTGATGCGGTTTTCGTTCGAGCGCGTCTGATAGTCGTCGAAGCGAACGATTTGCACATTGTACAGGTTGGCGATCAGAACGCCGGTAAGCAGCAAAATCCCCAAAAAAGCGACCAGCGCCCGGCGCACGAACAGCGAGGATTCAGCCGTATAGTCGCGGAAAGAATTCTGTAATTTCATTCGCTGCTCAGTCTACCCTGATCATCATTACTCACGGTGGTACGGATGGTTGGTGGTAATGCTCCACGCCCGATACAGGCTCTCGGCCACCAGTACGCGCACCAGCGGGTGAGGTAAGGTGAGGGTGGAGAGCGACCAACTCTGTTCCGCCGCTGCTTTACAGGCTGGAGAGAGGCCTTCCGGGCCGCCGACCAGCAAACTGACGTCGCGCCCGTCCTGTTTCCAGCGTTCCAGTTCGCGCGCCAGCTGCGGCGTATCCCATGGTTTACCCGGAATATCCAGGGTCACGATGCGGTTTTTACCGGCAGCGGCTAACATCATCTCGCCCTCTTTTTCGAGGATGCGCTTGATATCAGCGTTCTTGCCGCGCTTACCGGCAGGGATCTCCACCAGTTCGAACGGCATATCTTTGGGAAAACGGCGCAGATACTCGCTAAAGCCGGTCTGTACCCAGTCCGGCATTTTGGTGCCAACGGCCACCAGCTGCAACTTCACGCATTAACTCCAGAGTTTTTCCAGCTCGTACAGACGACGGCTCTCTTCCTGCATGACGTGAACCATCACGTCGCCGAGGTCGACGACGATCCAGTCGGCGGCGGCTTCCCCTTCAACGCCCAGGGGCAGCAAGCCGGCGGCGCGGGATTCCTGAACCACGTGGTCGGCGATGGACATCACATGACGCGTGGAGGTGCCGGTGCAGATAATCATGCAATCGGTGATGCTGGATTTGCCATGTACATCAATGGCAACGATGTCCTGACCTTTCAGGTCATCAATTTTGTCGATAACAAAATCCTGGAGTGCTTTACCCTGCAAGTGTTCCCCCTGGGTGCGTGAAGATTGATAATCATAAAGAGCCTGACAGTATACCTGAACTAATGAAAAAGTCGGGTGAAATGTCTGTCGGCAGGCGTTCGCGGCGGAGTATCATCCCATCCCTCGCCGAGGATTGCATCGCCATTTTTGTAAAACAATTTCTGCAAACCTGCTTTGGCGGATGCTGCCTGGCAGCGGAGAATAGCAGCCTGCTCTGGCCTGTCAATGGTTCGGCGGGAATTCTTGTTGCGGCTGCCAGACGGCCTGGCTATTTAATACCCGCAGGGTGGTGAAATCGTCGCGAATGTCGAGGAGACTCCAGGCGCCATGGGCTATCGGAAAGTGCCACATCGCCGCGGCGGGCATCTGCAACAGCAGGGCGGTCAGCAGGCTCAGGACGCCCTGATGGCCGACGATCAGCAGGTGGTCAAGATGGCGGCATTCGGTCAGCGTGGGGGTAAATTCGCTGACGCGGCGGGCAAAACGCTGAAAGCTTTCGCCGTTGGTCGGGGCCGCGTGCTGCCAGTCAGCGCACCATGCGGCATAGTTTTCCGCATCTTCTCGCTGGAGGTCGCGATGATGGCGCATCTCCCAGTCACCGAAAAACATCTCATTGAGCGCGGCATGGCATTCGCGCGGGATAGCGCGATCGCCAAGCAGCAGATCGGCCGTTGTCCCGGTCCGCGCCAGCTCGCTGCAGAAGACTTTATCGAAAGGCACCGCGCGCAGTCGTTCACCGAGCGCTCGCGCCTGAGCGACGCCGCGCGGCGTCAGGGGCGTGGGGGCGTGGCCGCTGTATAACCCGGCAACGTTAGCTTCGGTTTCGCCATGGCGAACTAACCACAATTTCATGAACAGGCTCTGACAGGCGTTGGAGAGGTGGCGTTACGATAGCGCTTTTTTCGCGCCAGGCCCAGCCCGGGGTCAGCAATAGAGACCCTGCTCGCGGATGTAGTCCAGCACCGCGGCCGGCAGCATCTCGGCGCAGGACTCGCCGCGCTCAAGGCGCTGGCGAATGATCGTCGCCGAAATATCGAACCACGGGGTCTCAGCCAGGTAGATCACGCCGGAAGGACGGTGATGCAAAGACTCCACGTCGTGAGTTAAATGGCGATCCAGCCAGCGCTGATCGGCCTCATGGGCCATGGTCAGCGGGTAACCCGGCCGGCGGCAGACAATCAGGTGGACATTGTCGAGGATGGTTTCATAGTTATGCCAGGTGGGAAAGGTGAGCAGCGAATCCTGGCCAATGATAAACGCCAGCGGCTTGTGCGGCCCCTGCTCCTGGCGCCACTCCTGCAGCGTTTGCGCCGTCCAGGAGGGGGTATCGCGCCGCAGTTCGCGTTCATCGAGCGTGAACAGCGGCTTATCGGCAATCGCCAGCTTCAGCATGTGCACGCGCTGGGCGCTGGTGGCTTCCGGCTGGGGACGATGCGGCGGGACGTTATTAGGCATGATGATGACCTTGCTCAGGCCAATCTGATTCGCCAGGATCTCGACCGGCTTGAGGTGACCATAATGCACCGGATCGAAGGTGCCGCCATAGATTGCCTGTAAGTGAGTCATATCAACCATCAATAAAAACGTCCGCCAGGGCTTTGTGGCAGAGCAACAACGAAAGACTTTCCAGTTCGGGCCAGACGTCGTACCCGTAATCCTGTTTAAAGGTCAGTTCCGCGCGGGTCAGAAGGGTCACCGCCTGGCGCAGCTGTTCGCCGCTGAGTCGGGCGAGGGCGTCGCTGAGCAGCTGACGGCGGTTTTGCCAGACCCGATGTTTATCAAACAGCGAACGCAGCGGCGTCTGTGCCGACTGGCGCTTGAGAGTGACCAGCAGCAGCAGCTCCCGCTGTAGCGTACGCAGCAGGATCGCCGGCTCGCAGCCTTCAAGACGGAGCTGCTGCAGAACGTGCAGCACGCGCTTGCTTTTGCCTGCCAGCAGGGCATCGACCCAATGGTAAGGGGTAAAGTGCGCGGCATCGTTCACCGCCTGCTCAACGCGGGGCAGGGTCAGCTTACCGTCCGGCCAGAGGAGCGCCAGCCGCTCCAGCGCCTGCGCCAGCGCCAGCAGATTGCCTTCGTAACAGTAGCACAGCAGCTGGCTGGCCGCGTCGTCGAGCTGCAGCTGATGCTGTTTGGCCCGCGCAGCCAGCCAGCGCGGCAGCTGCGCGTATTCCGGCGTCTGGCAGCTGACCTGGACGGCGCGCTGAGCCAGCGCGGTGAGCCACGCGGCATTCTCCTGGGCTTTGGTCAACTTACTGCCGCGAACGATCAGCAGCAGGTCGTCGTGCAGCAGACCGACCAGCGTCGCCAGCTGTTCATTGATCGCAGCGTTGGGGCCGTTTTCCGGCAGGATCAACAGCAGGGTTTGCCGGCTGGCAAACAGGCTCATCGCCTGGCTTAAGGCGAAAAGCGCCTGCCAGTCGGTGCTGCTATCGATAGTGAAGGTGTGGTGTTCGGTAAAGCCCTGCGCGGCAGCGGCTTCGCGAATAGCGTCCTGGCTTTCCTGCAACAGCAGAGGATCGTTGCCAAGCAGCAGATAGGCCGCGCGCAGCCCTTCAGTGAGCTGCGCGCGGAGCTGTTCCGGGTACAACCGAATCATCATTGACCCAGCGTGGTGGAGACGCGGTTACCCGAGGACGCCGGCGCGGTGCTGCCCGCGACCGGTTTTTCTTCCTGCTGGGTGGCTTCAACATCCGCTACCTGAACGCTTGGCAGTTTACGAATCAGCTGTTCCGCCGCTTTATCGTACATTTCCTGGATAATCATATCCTGCTCGGCGTCTTTGGCTAGCGCCGCCTGCGGGTTATCAAAGAACGAACGATAGACCTTGGTGGTTATCGGATAGATATCGTGACCCGGGATCAGGACGCTGGCATGAACGGTCATGACCATCTGATATT
This sequence comes from Klebsiella sp. JN_Kp127, assembly GCF_040062505.1. Taxonomy (NCBI): domain Bacteria; kingdom Pseudomonadati; phylum Pseudomonadota; class Gammaproteobacteria; order Enterobacterales; family Enterobacteriaceae; genus Klebsiella; species Klebsiella sp. JN_Kp127. The sequence continues at coordinate 18,603 of NZ_JBEAHS010000006.1, read as the reverse complement.
CCGCCGTACGACCGTCCTGGAACACCGATGCCGTATCTTTCTGAATCGACGATCCATCGAGGCGCAGAGAAGGGACATCTTTACGCAGCGTGCTGGCGTCGATCAGTTCCACGCCGTTAAGACGCAGCTGATTACGCACCGCGCGGCTTAACGGCCCGTTCGGATCGCTCGACTGGAAGATCATGGTTTTCATGGTGGTGGGCACCTTGGTAGTGCTACGCAGATGCCAGCCACAGCCGGCGGTGGCAAGCACCGCCAGAGATAACAACATTGTTACCAGATATCGCACGCTTCCTCCCGCGCTTAGCCAACGACCAGATTGAGCAGTTTACCCGGAACGTAAATCACTTTACGCACGGTTTTGCCGTCGAGATACTTCGCCACCAGATGCTCCTGGCCGGCGCGCTCGCGGACCTGCTCTTCAGTTGCGTCTACCGCAACGGTAATTTTACCACGAACTTTGCCGTTGACCTGGACGACGACGAGGGTGCTGTCTTCCACCATCGCGCTTTCATCTGCCACCGGCCACGGCGCGTTGTCGATATCGCCTTCACCGTTCAGCTCACGCCACAGGGTGAAGCTGGCGTGCGGGGTGAACGGGTTGAGCATACGCACGACCGCCAGCAGGGCTTCCTGCATCAGAGCGCGATCCTGCTCATCTTCCTGCGGCGCTTTCGCCAGCTTGTTCATCAGCTCCATGATCGCCGCGATGGCGGTGTTGAAGGTCTGACGACGACCGATGTCATCGGTCACTTTGGCGATGGTTTTGTGGATATCGCGACGCAGCGCTTTCTGATCTTCACTCAGCGCCGCCACGTTCAGGGCCGCAACGTCCCCTTTGGTGGTGTGTTCGTAGACCAGCTTCCAGACGCGTTTCAGGAAGCGGTTCGCCCCTTCGACGCCAGATTCCTGCCACTCGAGGGTCATATCCGCCGGGGAGGCGAACATCATGAACAGACGCACGGTATCCGCGCCGTAGCGCTCAACCATGACCTGCGGGTCGATGCCGTTGTTTTTCGACTTGGACATCTTGCTCATGCCGGTGTACACCAGCTCGTGGCCCGCCGCGTCTTTGGCCTTAACGATACGGCCTTTTTCGTCACGTTCGACGATGGCGTCAACCGGGGAGACCCAGTTACGTTCGCCGTTTTCGCCTACGTAGTAGAAAGCGTCAGCCAGCACCATGCCCTGGCACAGCAGCTGTTTCGCCGGCTCATCGGAGTTGACCATACCCGCGTCGCGCATCAGCTTGTGGAAGAAGCGGAAGTAGAGCAGGTGCATGATCGCGTGTTCGATACCGCCGATGTAGATATCGACCGGCAGCCAGTAGTTGGCCGCTTGCGAATCCAGCATCCCTTCCTGATACTGCGGGCAGGTGTAGCGCGCATAGTACCAGGAGGACTCCATAAAGGTGTCGAAGGTGTCGGTTTCGCGCAGCGCCGGCTGGCCGTTAACCGTGGTCTTGGCCCATTCAGGATCGGCTTTGATCGGGCTGGTGATGCCGTCCATGACCACGTCTTCCGGCAGGATCACCGGCAGCTGATCTTCCGGGGTCGGCAGCACGGTGCCGTCTTCCAGGGTGACCATCGGGATCGGCGCGCCCCAGTAGCGCTGACGGGACACGCCCCAGTCGCGCAGGCGGTAGTTAATTTTACGCTCGCCAACGCCCATGGCTGCCAGTTTGTCGGCAATGGCGTTGAAGCCCGCTTCATAATCGAGGCCGCTGAACTCGCCGGAGTTAAACAGGACGCCTTTCTCGGTCAGCGCCTGCTCCGAGAGATCTGGCTCAGAACCGTCGGCGGCGAGGATCACCGGCTTGATGTTCAGCCCGTATTTGCTGGCGAACTCGTAGTCGCGCTGGTCGTGACCCGGAACGGCCATCACCGCGCCGGTGCCGTACTCCATCAGCACGAAGTTAGCCGCCCATACCGGAATTTCTTCGCCGGTCAGCGGGTGGATAGCTTTAAAGCCGGTATCGACGCCTTTTTTCTCCATCGTCGCCATGTCGGCTTCCGCCACTTTGGTGTTGCGGCATTCGTCGATAAAGGTGGCCAGCGCCGGATTGTTGGCCGCAGCCTGCTGCGCCAGCGGGTGACCCGCAGCGACCGCCAGGTAGGTACAGCCCATAAAGGTGTCCGGGCGAGTGGTGTAGACGGTCAGCTTGTCGGCGTAATGGTTAACGTCAAAGGAGATTTCCACCCCTTCAGAACGGCCGATCCAGTTGCGCTGCATGGTCTTCACGGTGTCCGGCCAGTGGTCCAGCTTATCCAGATCGTTCAACAGCTCATCGGCGTAGGCGGTGATTTTAATAAACCACTGCGGGATCTCTTTACGCTCGACTTTGGTGTCGCAGCGCCAGCAGCAGCCGTCGATAACCTGCTCGTTGGCCAGTACGGTCTGGTCGTTCGGGCACCAGTTCACCGCGGAGGTTTTTTTGTACACTAGGCCTTTTTTGTACAGCTCGGTGAAGAACTTCTGCTCCCAGCGGTAGTATTCCGGGGTGCAGGTCGCCAGCTCGCGGCTCCAGTCATAGCCGAAGCCCAGCATTTTGAGCTGGTTTTTCATGTAGGCGATGTTGTCGTAGGTCCACGGCGCTGGCGCGGTGTTGTTTTTTACCGCCGCGCCTTCCGCAGGCAGACCGAACGCATCCCAGCCAATCGGCTGCAGGACGTTTTTACCCAGCATGCGCTGATAGCGGGCAATCACGTCGCCGATGGTGTAGTTACGCACGTGACCCATGTGTAGTCGACCAGAAGGATAAGGAAGCATCGACAGGCAGTAATACTTCTCTTTGCTCTCGTCTTCAGTTACTTCAAATGTACGATTTTCGTCCCAGTGAAGCTGGACTTTCGATTCTATCTCTTCCGGGCGGTATTGCTCTTGCATGGCAGCCAGTGGTCCTGTTTTCAATACAGCTACAAAATGTAGCCAATGGATGTGTTATTTCAGATCGGCATAGCATAGCCCAAACGCCAACGTCAAAACAGCTTTTCGCACATCAACATCGGCAAAAGCTGGGCAGATTATTTCGCGAGTCTGTGGCTTGTCAGACACAGCGGGAGAGGAATAAGGTCTATTATCAGAAGACGTTAACCACACCGGAGGCGAAATGATGAACAAGGTTGCTCAATATTACCGTGAACTGGTCTCCTCGCTCAGCGAACGGCTCCGCCATGGAGAACGCGATATTGACGCGCTGGTGACGCAGGCACGCGATAAAATTGTCCGCGCCGGCGATCTGACGCAGAGCGAGATTGAGTCGGTGATAGCCGCGGTCAAGCGCGATCTTGAGGAGTTTGCACGCAGCTACGTAGAGAGTCATGAAGACGAGAGCGACAGCGTGTTTATGCGGGTGATCAAAGAGAGCCTGTGGCAGGAGCTGGCCGATATCACTGACAAAACCCAGCTTGAGTGGCGGGAGGTTTTTCAGGATCTGAATCACCACGGCGTATACCACAGCGGCGAAGTGGTCGGTTTAGGTAACCTGGTGTGTGAGAAGTGTCACTATCACCTGGCGGTGTATACCCCGGATGTGCTACCGCGCTGTCCGAAGTGCGGCCACGATCAGTTCCAGCGTCGCCCGTTTGAGCCCTGATCGATCGGGCCCGGTGCTGAATGATTGCGCCGGGCCGGTGAAAAAATAATTAATGATAAATCTAATGGGGCAATATAAACCTTATAGATTTATTGGTGTTATGCTCATATTTTTTACACCGCCACGGATTATCGTGGAGCATAACGCGCAGCGTATCGCAGCCAGCTCAGCGTATGATATTGACCAAATTAATTTGGAATAAGATGCGCGGTGCGCTTGCTAATGGGGCGTGGGCGCTGTCTGATAACAAGGCTATGTCATTTGCGGAGACTCATCGGCGATGCGCTGTCGCCAGCGCATCGCTTATTGTCAACGAATAGTATTTATTTCTGCCTGTTTATACTGCTGGCGACCACCCATGTCAGAGGCGTAGTTATGGTAAGAATTGACCACTAACTTATCAGCAGAAAGAGAACCTGCATTACAAATTGAAAGGTTCAGGAAACCGCAGCGGTAGCCACCATTTTTGACATACCGGGTGGTCATCGTCAGGGAACTATTCGCCTTAATCGTTTTATAGTTGGTGATGTCAGCGGTTTGTTGCGTATACAGAGTCATGTCCCCGCTACTCATCATTTGACCCTCATTAAGTATGCCATTATTCGCGGTGATGTTGACAGCATTCCCGTCGATCGTTGCCCTGTTCCGCAGGTAGTTACTCTCGATGCTCAGCGTGTCGCCGTAAATATAATAAGTATTATCGATCACATCGCCTTTAATCGACAGGGAATGTTGACCAACAATATTCCCCTCCTGATCCAGATTGCCGTTAGTCACTATGGATACATCGTTACCTTCAATGCGACCTTTGTTATATATCTTCCCCGAAGTGATGTTGTCATCCTTTTTAGCTTGCACGGTCAGGCTGGAGTTAGCCCGGATGTTGCCGGTGACGTTAAGCGTATTGCCGCTGAAAGCAATGTTTGTGACATCGCCCAGGATTGAGCCGCCGTTATCGATATTGACAGCGGACACGGCTAACTGGCCATCAGAGTCGATATAGGACCCATAGCGAGTAGTGAGATTGCCCCCGCTGGCTACGGATAGCATCTGAGTTCCCCTAAAAGTACCCGCGTTAACGAGATCGCCGCTAGCATTTACGCCAAGTGTTTTGCTGCTGGCAATAGTGCCTTCATTGTTTAATGTCCCCAAACTGGACAACGCCGTAGCGTAAGCGGTGCTATTAATGGTACCTTTATTTTTCATATCCCCTGCAGACACCATATTAGCGACAAGGCCGTCCGCGTTGATGGCGCCCTCATTAATCAGAGAACCATAGCTCGTCATCATAAGCATAGAGTTTGCGCTAATAACGCCTTTATTACGCACGCCGAGGCCTAAGGTATTCCCCACCATACTGATGCTATTGGCCTTGATACCGCCTAGATTGCTGATATCAATACTATATTCCGGTATGAGCATCTGCATGACCGTAGCCGTTTTCCCATGGTTTGCTATCTCTCCGGTAGCGTTATTATATGTGAAGTTACCCGCGCTGAGGGCGGTGCTGGCGGCGTTAAGGGTACCGTTAATCGCAATGGCATCCGCAAGCAAGATCGCATAGTTTGAGGAGGCGTTCATGCCTTTATCACCGATGGTGATTTTACCCTGCGTGACCGTATAGCTATCAATCGCGCCGGTGTCGCTCAGATTGACCTGGCCTGTCGTCAGCACTGCTTTGTTAGTATTAATAAAACTGCATCCGGAGCAGGAGATGCCGTTAGGGTTGGCGATAACGACATCGGCTTTTTGTCCGTTAACCTCGATAAAGCCCTGCAGGTTACTCATTTTATTGGAGGTCACTTCATTTAAAATGACGGAAGCGCTGCCGTTGGTCAGATTGTTATTCTTTGCGATATTACCGTGAGTGTCGTGATTAACGTCACTGGCACTATTGTTTAATATGGCGCCGTTAGGGCCGACGTTAAATTCGCGATATAAGTTATGCGAGACGCCAGCGGCATTAGGGGCTTCGATATCAATAACATTTGCCCCTGATTTATGCGTATAGCTTGACGGATCGGCATAAACAACGGATGAACTTAGCGCTGCAGCCAGCGCAACATATGAAACCTTGAATTTAAACATGTAATTTATTCCTTTAAATATGAAAAAATGGATCAGTAAATTGCAGTAATGTGCTGATGAAAACTAATACCTCCACTGTAATGAAAAGCCCATATTCATGGCATCGCTATGAAAGTCGTCAGGTTTACTAATGGGCGTGCCGATAAAAAAGTCATATTGCGTAGACGCTATTTCTCCGCGGACGCCGCCGACTGCGCCAGAAAGACTTTTTCCTTGCCTGGCGCGCTCGCTACCAATGATCCGGCCGAAGTCAAGACCAAGATATACCTGCCGGTCGGGGGTGGGAATATTCCAGCTAAAATCATTGCGCCAGTACCAGCCTTGATTGGCCGAAAGCGTATTTTCACCATCAAAGCCGCGAACCGTCCAGCGATTGCCGATATTAAACTGGTTGTCCGAAGATAATCTCTCCGGGCTGAACTGGGCATGGAAACGCGGCATCCAGCTAAACTTATCGCCGGTTGCGGCAAACTGCATTAAGGCCTGTATATCGGCGTGAACGATGCGCGAATGGCGGCTATATAAACCGGCTTTTTCCTCCGGCGTAGGCACGGAGCTGAGCCACGGCAGGCTGCGCTGAATACCTACGCTGGCGTCGACAATTTTATTGTTAAAATAGCGCTGGTGGCGCAGGGTAAATTCCCAGACAGGATTTTGTTTACGCATTACATGCAGCTCATCGCCGCCAAAAAAGTAGTGCGAACTGCTCTTTGCTATGCGCAGATCGGCGGTCGTTTTTTGTTGTCGGGTATGCGAAAGCAGGCGGCTAAGGGTCGCGCTGTAATAACGGTTTTTACTTTTATAGTCGATGCTTGACCATCTTCCTTTAAACAGCTGGCGGTACTGGCTGTAGGAGCCGTACAGGCTCAATGACCAGTAACCAAAAGGCACGGAGTAGTAAAGGTTGCCGTTATGGTTGCCGTCGTTGTGCTGGTTGAATTCAACGTCGCCGCCTGCCGAGATGGAAAGAATATCGTTCAATGAAGATAAATCGTAAAGGTATAGCGCGCCGCCGCCCTGATAGCGACCGCTGGCGCGGCTGCCTGCGTCATCAAGCCAGGCGCCAACCTGCCACTGTTTATCCATTACCCGGGCGATTTCAATATCACTTTCGCCAATGTGTTCCCCGGGCCGCAGTTTCATATGGGCGCTGGCGCCAGGCAGCCGCTGCAGGTTAGCCATCCCTTGTTCAAGATCGCTGAGGCGCAGGATTTTACCGGTATGCGTGGGCATGGAGGTCCACAGGTTCGTCACGGCGCTCTTCGGCGCAAAATCAATATGCCCCGTTTTGCCATAAGTCAGCGTTATTTTGAGAATGCCCCCTTCTAGTGACTGAGAAGGGATATCGATCAGGGAAGTAATATACCCTTGCGTTATCAGTTCATTTTGTAAGGCGTTCGTCAGCAGGCGAATCCCTTCTATTCCGAGGCAATGGCCGGGCGCCTGGGCTGCGATCTTCCCGAGGAGGGCGGTGGTTTTTGCGTTGTCCTCGGAGGTAATATCAACTTTCGTGATATACCGACAGGTCGCTTCTTCGGGAAATATCAAGGTTTGCTTTTTCGTATGGGTACGAGAAGATTGGTATTGCTGCTGATGGGGCATTAATGCGCTTTCACGGGCTTTATCCTGTTCAACCTGGTTTACCGTTGCGGCCTCAATACCCGCCCAGGCGGTAAAGCAGGTGAGCAAATTTAAACACAAAATAATGGCCAGTCTGTTAGTGTTAGTCCGCATGAAGCAATATCCGTTTGTTTCATTGAGTAAGATTATAATTAATGGTTGTGCGCGGCATGAAATAGCCTGCGCGACGTATAGCAAGTCAATTGAAATATTATTTTCAAGAAATTTAAACTCACGGGGATTATTACAAGATGCCGTATGCTAACGATGACGTGGCGGTTAATCTATTCTACGGCCCCTGAATTCTTTGTGAAATTTTTACTTCACGTTGTGAAGCTGTCGCTTTGAGATGAAGCGATTGAAAAGGGGAGGGGCTGACAGGCGCGCACGGTGATATCGTGCGCGCCGCAGAAGTTAGTGCAGAATTTTGGCGAGGAAGTCTTTGGCGCGATCGGATTGTGGGTTAGCGAAGAACGCTTCTTTATCGGCGTCTTCGACAATCTTTCCTTCATCCATAAAGATCACCCGGTTGGCCACCTTGCGGGCGAAGCCCATTTCGTGGGTAACCACCATCATAGTCATCCCTTCGTTGGCTAGTTCCACCATGACGTCCAGTACCTCGTTGATCATCTCCGGGTCGAGCGCGGAGGTAGGTTCATCAAACAGCATGGCGATCGGGTCCATGCACAGCGCACGGGCGATGGCCACGCGCTGCTGCTGGCCGCCGGAGAGCTGCGCCGGGTATTTTTCCGCATGCGCCGCCAGGCCCACGCGCTCCAGCAGCTTGAGACCCTTCTTGCGCGATGACGCTTTGTCACGATTGAGCACCTTAACCTGCGCCAGCGTCAGGTTGTCGATAATCGACAGGTGCGGGAACAGTTCAAAATGCTGAAACACCATTCCGACATGCGAGCGCAGTTTGGCAAGATTGGTCTTTTTATCGTTAACCACGGTGCCATCGACGATAATCTGCCCCTGCTGCACCGGCTCAAGGCCGTTCACGGTTTTAATCAGTGTGGATTTACCGGAGCCTGACGGCCCGCAGACCACCACGACTTCGCCTTTTTTCACTTCCGTGGAGCAATCGGTCAGCACCTGAAAGTGACCATACCATTTTGAAACATTTTTCAGGGTAATCATTACACAGTCCTTTTCTTCAACCAGCTGACCAACAGCGAGGCGCTGAGGCTAATCACAAAATAGACGCCGCCCGCGAACAGGATCATTTCAACCTGGGTCCCGTCACGCTCGCCAATCGTCGAGGCGGTACGGAAGAAGTCGGCGAGGCTCAAAACATACACCAGCGAGGTATCCTGGAAGAGGACGATCCCCTGGGTTAACAGCAGCGGTACCATGGCGCGGAAGGCCTGCGGCAGGATCACCAGCCGCATCGACTGCCAGTGGGTCATTCCCAGCGCCAGCGCGGCGCTCGACTGGCCGCGGGAGATGCTCTGGATGCCGGCGCGGATAATCTCCGAGTAGTAGGCGGCTTCGAACATCGAAAACGCCACCATCGCCGAGATCAGGCGAATATCCGTTTTCGGCGACAATCCCAGCACGTTCTGCAGGAAGCCTGGGACAATCAGGTAGAACCACAGCAGAACCATCACCAGCGGGATAGAACGGAACACGTTAACGTAGGATTTAGCAAACCAGGCCAGCGGCAGAAAGCTGGACAGGCGCATTACCGCCAGTAGGGTGCCCCAGACGATACCGACCACGATGGCGATCACTGTGATCTTCAGGGTGATCACCAGCCCCGCCAGCAGGTAGGGCATGGAGGGAACGATCGAACTCCAGTCAAAATCGTACATTATTTGCCTCCCATATTGCCAGGCAGGCGAACCTTACGCTCGACCACATACATAATCAGCATAATCACCGCGTTGATGAAAACATAGGCCAGGGTGATGGCGGTAAAAGACTCCCAGGCATGAGCGGAGTAGTCCAGCAGTTTGCCCGCCTGCGCGGCCATATCGGCCAGACCGATGGTGGAGGCGATGGCCGAGTTTTTCACCAGGTTCATCATCTCCGAGGTCATCGGCGGCACGATAACGCGATAGGCGTTCGGCAGCAGCACGTAGCGGTAGGTTTGCGGCAGGGTCAACCCCATCGCCAGACCGGCGTTCTTTTGTCCGCGCGGCAGCGACTGGATAGCGGCGCGTACCTGCTCGCAGACGCGAGCGGCGGTAAACAGCCCCAGGCACAGCATGGAGGAGACAAAGAACTGAATGTTTGGGTCCAGCTCCGATTTAAACCACATGCCGATATTTTCCGGCAGGAATTCCGGCACCACCAGGTACCAGGTAAAGAACTGCACGATCAGCGGCACGTTGCGAAACAGTTCGACATAGCAGGTGCCAATCCCTGAGAGCAGACGATTGGGCACCGTGCGCAAAATACCGAACAGCGAGCCGACGAGAAAAGCGATGATCCAGGCCGAGATGGAGAGGGCGACGGTGATCTGAAAACCGCTCCACAGCCAGCCCAGGTAGGTAGTGTTGCCGAAGGGGGCCTGTTGCAGGAATATCCCCCAGTTCCAGTCTATTGACATACATGACTCCTGGAAAAAAAGGGTAGCCATTGCTACCCTCGAAGACGGTTGTCCAGCTTGTTTCGGTATTCGCGGCGGCTGGGGAACGACCAGCCGCCGTATAGTCTGTCCGTGCTGTGACAACCATCGGGAGGGCAGGATATCCCGCCCCTGGTTGTTATAATTAGTTCAGTGCTTTGTCATTAGGTGATTTGAACAGCGCTTTCATGTCGTCCGACAGCTCGAAGTTCAGGTTAAGATTTTTTGGCGGAATCGGGTTTTTGAACCATTTATCGAACCACTTCGCCGCTTCGCCAGAGGTCTGGGCCTGGGCAACGGTTTCATCGACCAGCGCCTTGAAGGCCGGATCGTCCTTACGCAGCATGCAGCCATAGGCCTCTTTCGACTGCGCGGTGCCGACGATTTCCCAGTTATCCGGTTTCTTTGCCTTGGCGCGTTCGCCGGCCAGCAGAGCGTCATCCATCATAAAGGCCACCGCGCGTCCGCTCTCCAGGGTGCGGAAAGAGTCGCCATGATCTTTGGCGCTGATGATGCGCATATTCATTTTTTTCTCATCGTTCAGCTTATGCAGCAGGATCTCTGAGGTGGTCCCGGAGGTGACAACGACCGCCTTATCCTTCAGGTCCGGGAAATCTTTGATCGGGCCGCCTTTCTTCACCAGCAGACGAGTGCCGACGACGAAGATAGTATCGGAGAAGGCCGCCTGTTTCTGGCGCTCGAGGTTGTTGGTGGTTGAGCCGCACTCGAAATCAAAGGTGCCATTCTGCAGCAGCGGGATACGATTCTGCGAGGTAACCGGGATCAGTTTGACCTGCAGATCGGGTTTGTTCAGCTTCTTCTTGATGGCATCGACGATGGCGTTGGAGTAGTCCTGAGAGTAACCCACAACCTTCTGTTGGTTATCGTAGTAAGAGAAAGGGACGGAAGATTCGCGATGGCCGACAACGATAACGCCATTTTTCGCGATCTTATCCAGAGTGCTCTGGCCAGCCGCCGGGGCAGCATCTTCCGCCTGCGCCAGACCAGCGGTCATTCCCATTACCAGCATTGCCGTGGCCAGTTTACGTAATTGCATATCCAACTCCTTATCCGCAGCGTCACCGACGCTATTGATACCCATTGTGATTGTGTGTGTTGTTATTGGGGGCACGCATCCACGTGCCGCATTTGTATGTGTTTGTTAGCATTTAGTTTGGCTTAATGTAAAGATTTTGCTGTTTTATTGTTTATTTTTGCGAAGCGCTCCGCACCAATCGGAGGCAAATATCTTCCATTGCACCAAAATAGCGCGACCGCCGATCGTTTATGGTGCAACCCGGTTGCACTGGGCCAGAGGACGGCGCTACCCGATTAAATAAAGCAATGACTGTGCCAGGGTGGCAAATGACGGGAAGAAAAAAAAGCCGACGACGGGCGTCGCCGGCAGAGCATTTATCGGCGACGCTGACGCAGGCTCATCAGCAGCGCGCCGAAGCCGAGCAGCGCCGTCAGCGCCCACAGCGGCCAGTTGCCAGTGCGGGCGTAAGGGGTCAAGCCGCTGGTGGGCGTCACGGTGGTGGTCAACACCTCGCGGGTAAACTGCGGGATCATCTTCTGAATCTCGCCGCGCGGGCCGATGACGGCGGTAATGCCGTTGTTGGTGCTGCGCAGCAGCGGGCGGGCCAGCTCCAGGGCGCGCATCCGCGCCATCTGGAAGTGTTGCCACGGGCCGATGGACTTGCCGAACCAGGCGTCGTTGGAGATGGTCAGCAGGAAGTCGGTGTCCGGACGGAAGTTATCCCGCACCTGTTCCCCGAGGATGATCTCGTAGCAGATGGCCGCGGTCAGCTTGAGGTTATGCGCCATCAGCTGCGGCTGCACGTAGGGACCGCGGCTGAAGGAGGACATCGGCAGGTCGAAGAATGGCGCCAGCGGACGCAGAATCGACTCCAGCGGTACAAACTCGCCGAACGGCACCAGATGGTTCTTGTTGTAGCGGTTGGTCGAGTCGTAGCGGTACGGATTATCTTTGCCGAGGGTAATGATGGTGTTGTAGGTGTCGTAGCGGTTCTGCTTATTGAGACGCGCGTCGACGATGCCGGTGATCAGTGAGCTGTCTTTTGCGCGCAGCAGATCGTCCATCATGCTGAGGAACTGCTGCTGGTTGATCTCGAGATCCGGGATCGCCGATTCGGGCCAGATAATCAGCTGCGAGTGGCCGATATGCGGCTGGGTCAGCGCCAGATAGGTTTTCAGAGTGTTAACCAGCTGCTTCTCGTCCCACTTCATGGCCTGCGGGATATCGCCTTGCACCAGAGAGACCTGCGTCGCACGCGCCGGCAGCAGCTGATACCACTGGATATAGCGCAGCGGGAACGGCAGGGCGAACAGCAGCGCGGCAATGACCAGCGGCTTCCCGTTGCGCTGTACGAGGGCCAGGGCCAGCAGGCCGCTAACCATCATCAGCAGGAAGTTGATCGCCTCGACGCCCATCACCGGCGCCAGGCCTTTCAGCGGGCCGTCAATCTGGCTGTAGCCGAACTGCAGCCACGGAAAACCGGTCAGCACCCAGCCGCGCAGGAACTCGGTGATCTGCCAGACGACGGGAGCGGCGATCGCCACCCGCAGCCAGCTCGTTTTGGGCCACAGACGGGCGAGCAGGCCGGCAAACAGGCCGGTGTAGAGCGAGAGATAGGCCGCCAGCAGCACGACGAGGAAGACGTTAACCGGGCCCGGCATACCGCCAAACTGCGCGATGCTGACATAGACCCAGTTGATACCCGTGCCGAACAGGCCGAGCCCCCAGAAATAGCCGATGCCGGCGCTTTGCAGCGGGCGGCGGTTGAGGGTTAACGCCTGAAGACCGACCAGCGAAATAATCGCCGCGGGCCAGAAGTCATAAGGTGAAAAAGCCAGCGTTCCGCTGGCTCCGAATAGCAGCGCCAGCAGCAGACGTACGCGCTGACGTTCAAGAAGAGAGGCAAATACCATTTAGGCTAATCGTCCCGTTAATTAACGCCTGTTGCCACAGGCTATGCTGTTTGCCAGCCGGGGGAGGGGACAACCGGGGATCGCCCACGGTCTGTCTCCCGGCTGGCCGTGACCTTCAGCGCCGCCGCTTACTCTTCCAGCTTCGGCTGGGGAGCGTCATCCGGCAGCTTAACATGCACCTGAATGATACGACGACTATCTGCCATTGCTACCTTGAATTGGTAACCATCAATGTCGATAGATTCGCCGCGAGCCGGCAGGTGGCCAAAGGCCTGCATTACCAGTCCGCCAATGGTATCCACTTCTTCATCGCTGAAGTGCGTATCGAAGGCGTCATTGAAGTCTTCGATGGAGGCCAGAGCGCGCACCGTCCAGGTATGGCGGCTCAGCTGGCGGAAATCGATATCTTCTTCTTCGTCGTACTCGTCTTCAATTTCCCCGACGATGAGCTCAAGGATATCCTCGATGGTCACCAGACCGGAGACGCCGCCGAATTCGTCAATAACGATCGCCATATGGTAGCGCTGTGAGCGAAACTCTTTCAGCATGCGGTCGACCCGCTTGCTTTCCGGAACGACAACCGCCGGCCGTAACACTTTTTCCATGCTGAAAGCTTCGGCGTCGCTGCGCATAAACGGCAGCAGATCCTTGGCCATCAGAATCCCTTCGATGTGATCTTTATCTTCACTGATGACCGGGAAGCGCGAGTGGGCGGATTCGATGATGACATCAAGGCACTCGTCCAGCGTCTGATTGCGTTTCAGGGTAATCATTTGTGAACGGGGGATCATAATGTCGCGGACCCGCTGGTCGGCGATATCCATTACCCCTTCGAGCATGTCACGGGTATCTTCATCGATAAGGTCGTTCTGCCCGGAATCACGGATCAGCGCCAGCAGTTCATCGCGGTTTTTCGGTTCCCCGTGAAAGAGCTGGCTGAGTAACAGGGAGAAAAATCCCTTTTTGCTGTTTACTGTGTCACTACTGTGTGAATTGTCGTCGCTCATGGCGTCGTTTGGGTTCTCATGTTGATTTAATGTCGCTCGTCGCGCGTACACTCAGCGCCGGACGGCATGGGTTGCCTGAGGTTCAGGCGGGTAAAATGCATGAACAGCGGCCGGATGAGACGCAAGCGCCGCCATCCGGCAGGGGGCTATTCAGCAATCTTCTCGGAAATGTACGGGTCCTCATAGCCCAGAGCAAGCATTATCTCTGTTTCGAGGGCTTCCATCTCTTCCGCTTCGTCATCTTCGATGTGATCGTAGCCCAGCAGATGCAGGCTGCCGTGAACCACCATATGCGCCCAGTGCGCCTCCAGCGGCTTCCCTTGCTCGCTGGCTTCCTGCTCCACCACCTGACGGCAAATGATCAGATCGCCGAGCAGCGGCATTTCAATCCCCGGCGGCGCTTCAAACGGGAAAGAGAGGACGTTGGTCGGTTTATCCTTGCCGCGATAGGTCAGGTTCAGCTCATGGCTTTCTGCAACGTCGACCAGACGAATCGTTAACTCTGACTCCTCCTGAAACGGCGGAATGACGGCGTCGACCCAGCGTTGAAAAAGGGCTTCGTCCGGCAGGCCGCTGGTCTCTTCGCAGGCCAGCTGTAAATCGAGGATCACCTGACTCATTTTTGCTCCTGTTCCTGGGCTTCGCGTTTGCGCTCGGCGGCCAGTTCTGCTTTACGTTTCTGGTCTGCGGCTTCCCATGCCTCATAGGCGTTCACGATGCGGGCGACCACCGGATGGCGGACCACGTCTTCGCTATGGAAGAAGTTAAAGCTGATCTCATCCACTTCCGCCAGCACTTCGATGGCGTGGCGCAGACCGGATTTGGTGCTGCGCGGCAGGTCAATCTGCGTGATGTCGCCGGTGATCACCGCCTTGGAGTTAAAGCCGATGCGGGTCAGGAACATCTTCATCTGCTCGATGGTGGTGTTCTGGCTTTCATCAAGAATGATAAAGGCGTCATTCAGCGTCCGTCCGCGCATATAGGCCAACGGAGCCACTTCGATGACGTTACGCTCAATCAGCTTTTCCACCTTCTCAAAGCCGAGCATCTCGAACAGCGCGTCGTACAGCGGGCGCAGATACGGGTCGACCTTCTGGCTCAGATCGCCGGGCAGGAAGCCGAGCTTTTCGCCCGCCTCGACGGCCGGACGGGTCAGCAGAATGCGGCGGATCTCCTGGCGCTCCAGCGCATCGACCGCCGCCGCCACCGCCAGATAGGTTTTCCCGGTACCTGCCGGACCCACGCCGAAGGTGATGTCGTGATCGAGGATATTGGCGATGTACTGCGCCTGGTTCGGCGTACGCGGTTTGATCACCCCGCGCTTGGTCTTGATATTGACGGCTTTTCCGTACTCCGGCACGCTCTCGGCGCTCTGCTCCAGCACGCGCGCCTCTTTGATCGCCAGATGGATCTGCTCTGGTTCAATATCCTGAATCTGACCGCGCATCGGCGCCGTGTCGACATACAGGCTGCGCAGAATATCGGCGGCGGCGTGCACGCAAAGGGCGCGTCCGGTCAGTTTAAAGTGATTGTCACGGCGGTTGATCTCAATGCCTAACCGACGCTCCAGCTGTTTGATGTTGTCGTCAAACGGGCCGCACAGGGCTAACAGGCGTGCGTTATCCGCTGGCTCCAGGGTAATTTCACGAGTGTCTATGTTCAAACTGTTCCTCTTTACGCAGGTGGCCGGACGCGGCGCGTGGCCGGCTAATCAGGAAATTATTTACGTCACAGGAAAATGGCGCAAGCATTGCTGTAGATATAGGGACGGAGAGAGGAATTACAAGGCCTGCCGGAACCGACAGGCCTGAAGGGATCACGGCTGATAGATACCCACGCCAAGATCGTTCTCTTTACGGGTGCGGGCAATCACTGATTCAGGTGATTCAGCGATACGCAGACCCATCTCCGCTTCGGTGCGCACGATTTTGCCGCGCAGCGAGTTGGTGTAAACATCGACAATTTCGACATCCACAAACTTGCCGACGAGGTCCGGGGTGCCTTCAAAGTTGACCACCCGGTTGTTCTCCGTACGTCCGGAAAGCTCCATGATGTTCTTGCGCGACGTGCCTTCCACCAGGATGCGCTGTACCGTGCCGAGCATGCGACGGCTCCAGGCCATCGCCTGCTGGTTGATGCGCTCCTGCAGAATATACAGACGCTGTTTCTTATCGGCATCCGGCACGTCGTCTACCATATCGGCCGCCGGGGTGCCCGGGCGGGCGGAGAAGATAAAGCTGTAGCTCATATCGAAATTGACGTCGGCGATAAGCTTCATTGTCTTTTCGAAATCTTCCGTAGTTTCGCCGGGGAAGCCGACGATAAAGTCGGAGCTTATCTGAATATCCGGACGCGCTTCACGCAGCTTGCGAATAATCGCTTTATACTCCAGTGCGGTATGGGTGCGTCCCATCAGGTTCAGCACGCGGTCGGAGCCGCTTTGCACCGGCAGGTGCAGGAAGCTCACCAGCTCCGGCGTATCGCGATAGACGTCGATGATATCGTCGGTAAATTCGATCGGGTGGCTGGTGGTGAAGCGAATGCGGTCGATGCCGTCGATAGCGGCCACCAGGCGCAGCAGATCGGCAAAGCTGCCGGTAGTGCCGTCGTAGTTCTCGCCGCGCCAGGCGTTCACGTTCTGGC
This sequence comes from Klebsiella sp. JN_Kp127, assembly GCF_040062505.1. NCBI lineage: Bacteria > Pseudomonadati > Pseudomonadota > Gammaproteobacteria > Enterobacterales > Enterobacteriaceae > Klebsiella > Klebsiella sp. JN_Kp127. The sequence goes on along the minus strand of NZ_JBEAHS010000006.1, from coordinate 2,126 downwards.
CCAGCAGGTTGACTTCACGCACGCCCTGCGCCGCCAGTTGGGCGATTTCAAACAGGATATCGTCGCACGGGCGGCTGACTTCTTCTCCGCGGGTGTAGGGCACCACGCAGTAGGTGCAGTATTTATTGCAGCCTTCCATAATCGAGACAAAGGCGGTCGGGCCTTCGGCGCGCGGTTCTGGCAGGCGATCGAATTTTTCAATTTCCGGGAAGCTGATATCAACCACCGGGCTGCGGTTGCCGCGCACGGAGTTAATCATCTCCGGCAGGCGGTGCAGGGTTTGCGGCCCGAAAATAATATCGACATAGTGCGCGCGCTGACGAATATGGTCGCCTTCCTGGGAAGCCACGCAGCCGCCAACGCCAATAATCAGGTCCGGGTTCTTCTCTTTCAGCAGCTTCCAGCGGCCAAGCTGATGGAAAACTTTTTCCTGGGCCTTCTCACGAATTGAGCAGGTATTGAGCAACAGCACATCTGCTTCTTCCGCCACTTCGGTCAGTTGATACCCATGTGTCGCATCCAGCAGATCGGCCATCTTTGATGAATCATACTCGTTCATCTGACAGCCCCAGGTTTTAATATGGAGTTTTTTTGTCATTGACTTGCTCATGCTCAGTAATAGATATCCAAAACGCGGGGATATATACAGGGTGAATTTCGCATTCCAGGGCGCGTATTGTAATGCTTTGGTCGCCCCCTGACCAGTGCGAGCGTTATCACCGCAAGAGGGCGAAAAATCCGGTAAACTTAACGGATTCTGCTTTAAGGATAATAGCCATGACAATTCACGCAACAGATGTCGCCATCGTGGGCGGCGGCATGGTCGGCGGCGCCCTGGCGTTGGGGCTGGCGCAACAGGGATTTACCGTGACGGTGCTTGAGAAAACGGCGCCTCCGGCTTTCGATCCGGCATCCGCCCCGGATGTGCGGATCTCGGCGATCAGCGCGGCCTCGGTCGGCCTGCTGAAAAGCCTTGGCGTCTGGGATGCCGTGCGGGCGATGCGCGTCCACGCCTACCGTCGACTGGAGACCTGGGAGTGGGAGAGCGCCCACGTCGCCTTTGACGCCGCCGAGCTTAAGCTGCCGGAGCTGGGCTATATGGTCGAGAACAAGGTCCTGCAGTGGGGCCTGTGGCAAGCGCTGACGGCGCACGAAGGGGTTACCCTGCGCGTTGGCGGCGAACTGGAGGCGATGCAGCGCGGCGAGGCGGAGACGGCGTTGCGTTTACGCGACGGGGAGACGATCCACGCCCGGCTGGTTATCGGCGCCGACGGCGCCAGCTCTCAGGTGCGGGAGATGGCCGGCATCGGCGTGCATGCCTGGCAATATCTGCAATCCTGTATGCTCATTAGCGTCCAATGCGCCGACGATCCCGGCGACAGCACCTGGCAGCAGTTTACCCCCAGTGGACCGCGCGCTTTCCTGCCGCTGTTCGACAACTGGGCCTCGCTGGTGTGGTATGACGCCCCGGCGCGGATCCGTCAGCTGCAGGGCATGTCCATGCCCCAGCTCCAGCAGGAGATCGCCCGCCATTTCCCGGCGCGTCTCGGGCGGGTGACGCCGCAGTCGGCCGGCGCCTTCCCGCTCACCCGGCGTCATGCGCTGCAGTATGTTCAGCCTGGTCTGGCGCTGGTGGGCGATGCGGCGCACACCATTCATCCGCTGGCGGGGCAGGGGGTTAATCTTGGCTATCGTGATGTCGACGCCCTGCTGGAGGTCCTGACGCAAGCGCGCGGCCGCGGCGAAGAGTGGGCCAGCCTGCCGGTGCTCAAGCGCTACCAGGGGCGGCGGCGGGCGGATAATTTTATTATGCAGTCGGGGATGGATCTGTTTTACGCCGGATTCAGCAATGACCTGACGCCGGTGCGGATGCTGCGCAATATTGGCCTGATGGCGGCCGAACGCGCCGGGGCGCTGAAGCGTCAGGCGCTGAAGTATGCGTTAGGCTTGTAAACCGGCGTCGCGGGCAGGGGCGTCGTGGAAAGCGCCTGCCCGGCAGTCAGTGATGCGCCAGGATGGCAAAACGCCAATAACAAAAAAGCCCACCGAGGTGGGCTTTTTTGCATTGAAGTGGCTGGGGTACGAGGATTCGAACCTCGGAATGCCGGAATCAGAATCCGGTGCCT
>NZ_JBEAHS010000035.1:0-130644 GCF_040062505.1 Klebsiella sp. JN_Kp127 | reverse complement strand
TCGGTCAGTTTCACCTCTTTATGTCAAAACCCCGCTTCGGCGGGGTTTTTGCTATCTGAATCCGTGACGCGGATGAATGACTGTCCACGACGCTATACCCAAAAGAAAGCGGCTTATCGGTCAGTTTCAACTATCTCTATAAAACCTCTCGACGAAGGTGTTTATTTTTAATTTCAGTCGGTTGTAAATCAGGTTTGCAGAATATCCACTTTTAAACAGTTTTTTGGCTGCTTTAAACACCGGATTCGTTAATACTGTCACGCTACGATGTTTTATTGTCTATCCGTTAGTCTCCATTCCCTGATTTGCAGCGGTCATCATTCAGCTTAATGGATAGCAGATTTATAGGTTATCCAGACAGGAGTGATAGACGTGAAAAATGTAGTATTATTCCCGCAGCTCAAATCGGCAATAGCCTGGCTTATCGGTCATGGTGAAACAATTATGCAGTTTGCCTGGAATATCGTGGCAGCGCTGATTATTCTTTTTGTCGGGCGAATGCTTGCAAAAGTCCTTGCTAAAGCCTTCGAGAAAATTCTCTTACGACGCAACGTCGATGCGACAATCGTTCATTTCTTTGCTGCGCTCGTTCGTTATATTACGATGGCTTTTGCGATAATCGCCGCATTAGGTCGGGTAGGGATTGAGACGTCTTCCATCATCGCGGTTATTGGCGCGGCAGGGCTGGCAATTGGTCTGGCGCTGCAAGGTTCGCTTTCTAACTTTGCCGCTGGTGTTCTGTTAGTCACTTTACGTCCTTTTCGGGCCGGCAATTTTGTACAGGTCGGCGCGATTTCTGGTATGGTGCAGTCCGTACATGTTTTTTCAACAACGCTATTAACCGTTGATAATAAAGAAGTTATTATTCCTAATGGTAAAGTCATCGCCGACAGTATTGTGAATTATTCCTGCCATCCTTTTCGGCGAATCGATCTGACCCTCGGCGTGGCCAGCGAGACTAAAATTGTGCAGGTTAAGCAGGTCATTCAGGCTATCATTGATAGTGAAAAGCGAATCGATCAATCTCGTGGTACTACGGTTCGTCTGCTTGAAATGATGCCGGGCACACTTAACTTCACTGTTCGTGTCTGGGTGAAAAATAGCGAATATTGGGAGACTTATTTTGATTTTCTTGAGGCGATTAAAGAAGCGCTCGATGAACATCAGATCACCCTCGCCGCGCAACGGATGGATATTAATTTAACCTCCTCGACGTTATCGGACCTAAAAAAATAAACAATGCGGATGTTTAGCTTATTGATCATTTGATCTATGAATGCATTCAACCCCTTTTACAATTATGTTCATGCTTTTTTACACATCGCCATTATTGTTCAGGGAATAATAGTGCGTCTTATCATGACGCACTTATACAGGATAATAAAATGACAAAAGTATCACGAGCTATATTATTGACCGCCGCCGTTGCAGGTTTTTCGCTGGCGGCGCAGGCCGCGGAAGTGACTGCGCCAGCACCCGCTAAGGACCCTATCGTCCAGCACTTAAAACTGACTCCCGATCAGGTGAGCAAAATTAACAGCCTGCATCAGCAAATGGAAAAAAACGTTGAGCAGATTTCACAGCAAGACATTAAAGATGGCGCGCTGATTAACGTGATTGATTCCGGTAAATGGAATGAGAAAGCGGTGAAGGATCAGCTGGCGGCATTCAGTAAAATTGATCAACAGGTACGTTATTATCGCGTGAAGTACTATTTTGATGTGAATCAGGTACTGACGCCGGAGCAGCGCACCCTGGTGAAAAAAGATCTTGCTGACGCGCTGAGTGAATAATGCCATCAGCCCCTTTCGGGGCCGGTATTAGCGGCAGGCCACCAACGATAGCCGAATAATCCATGCTGCAGCTTCAGGCGAGACTTTCTTCATCCCGCAGGCGAATCTCCGCCTCGGCGACGATGGCTTCCAGTTCGCTAAGCATCTCATCATAACCAAAGCTGACGACGCCGACGGTTTCCGGCGGCGTCGGGGCTAGCGGCGTCGGAGACGCCTTTTTTCTGTTTTTCTTCTTACTCACTGACAGACTCCATCCCTTCCGTTGTTACACCGGTAAATCTATCAGCAAAGCGCGCAGCGGCGTATCGGCGACGAGGGTAATGTTAGCTTCGTCACGAATAAATGCCCCATCACCACAGGTGAGAGCCTGTTTGGGTTGTTCCTGCGCGACGGCATGGACGGTGCCGTGGATCGACTGCAGGTAGGCGCGCGGGCCATGCAATTGCACGTTGATCTGCTCACCTTTTTCCAGCGCGATGTGATAGACCCAGGCCTGCTGGCGAAGCTGGAGGCTATTATTCCCCCCATCCGGTGAGGCCAGCAGCTGTAGCGGCGCGTTGGCGACCTCGATTTTCTGCTGCAGCGGGTTTTCCCGCTGCGGGCAGGCATCGAGCCATAGCTGCATTCGCGTTAACGACTGCTCTTTGCTCAGATTGTGCTCGCTATAGCTCACGCCAGGCTGAGTGGCGATAATCAACGCGTCGCCGGCCCTGGCCTGCAGGTGATTGCCGTCGCTGTCGCGATACTCCGCTTCGCCTTCCAGAATCAGGTTCAGGATATCGACCTTGGGATACGTTCTGGCCTGGAACGAGGCCCCGGGGGCCAGCACTTCCTGATTGAGAACGCGTAAGGACGCGAAGCCCAGTAATTTTGGGTCGAAGTAGTGGCCAAAGGAGAAGGTGTAGCGGGCCTGCAGCCAGCCGAAGTCTGCTTGTCCGCATTGTTTGGCTGTTCGGGTAGTAATCATGTTCTTGACCTCTCTTTACACTAAATCAATGGTAAAGGTATGGACGCTGTATTGTTAGCCAGATATTCTGCCCGGTATGTTCAAATTTCCTGAATGAGAAAGCGATGGCTAAAGAGAGAGCATTAACGCTGGAAGCGTTACGCGTGATGGATGCGATCGACCGTCGTGGGAGCTTCGCTGCCGCGGCTGATGAGCTGGGACGCGTGCCTTCCGCCCTGAGCTACACCATGCAAAAACTGGAGGAAGAGCTGGACGTGGTGCTGTTTGACCGCTCAGGTCATCGCACAAAGTTCACCAACGTCGGGCGTATGCTGCTGGAGCGCGGTCGCGTGCTGCTCGAGGCGGCGGACAAGCTCACCACCGATGCCGAAGCCCTGTCTCGCGGCTGGGAAACTCACCTGACGATCGTCACCGAAGCGCTGGTGCCCACGCCGGATCTGTTTCCGCTGATTGAGAAACTGGCGACCAAGTCCAATACCCAGCTGTCGATTATCACCGAGGTGCTGGCCGGCGCCTGGGAGCGGCTGGAGCAGGGGCGGGCGGATATCGTTGTCGCACCGGATATGCATTTTCGTTCTTCCTCGGAGATTAACTCGCGCAAACTCTATTCGGTGCTCAGCGTGTACGTCGCGGCGCCGGACCACCCGATCCACCAGGAGCCTGAACCGCTCTCTGAGGTCACCCGCGTGAAATACCGTGGCGTCGCGGTGGCGGATACCGCGCGCGAGCGGCCCGTTCTCACCGTTCAGCTGCTGGATAAACAGCCGCGCTTAACGGTGAGCACCATCGAAGATAAGCGCCAGGCGCTGCTGGCCGGATTAGGCGTGGCGACCATGCCCTATCCGCTGGTGGAGAAGGATATTGCTGAAGGACGCTTGCGGGTGGTCAGTCCGGAATATACCAATGAAATTGACATTATCATGGCCTGGCGACGGGACAGCATGGGCGAAGCGAAGTCCTGGTGCCTGCGTGAAATCCCTAAGCTGTTTGCCGGCAGATAGTCGAGGACGCTCCTCCCGCTAGCGGGAGGAGCAGGAAGATCAGTAGGAAAAGGGTTTTGGATCGGGCCCGAATCGGTTGTTGCCTTCCGTTCCGCGCTGGCAGTTAAAGATCAGGATCACCAGCCAGCCGATGACCGGGATCAACAGCAGCAGCAGCCACCATGCCGAACGGTCGGTGTCGTGCAGACGCCGAAACTGCACCGCCCACCACGGTAAAAAGACCAGTATGCCATAGATGGTCGTCAGAATGCCTTCGCCGCCCGCCCGCTGCCAGCCCAGCATTTTATCGATGATGCTCAATACGCCGGTCAGGATGAGGTTGACCAGAATAAACATCCAGTACTCTTTGCGCCGCGCACGGCCGCCAAATCCTATATAGTTTTTTAATACCTTGAGATACCAGTCCATTTCTACGCCTCAATTAACCGTCAATCACTTGTTTTTTAAGCGATCGCAATAAGAATAGACGTGAATGAATGGTGGGTAAATATCTGTTTTCTGAATTATTGGGCGCCATCACTGGCGCCCGACGGATCAACGGAAGCGCTGGTCGCGACCGTGTGGTTCGCTGAGATCCTGCTGCGGCCCAATGGAGATGATGCCGGTAGGGTTAATGGTTTTATGGCTGCGGTAATAGTGGTGACGAATATGCGGAAAGCTCACCGTCTCCGCGATACCCGGCATCTGGTAGATGTCGCGCAGGAAGCCGTAGAGATTGAGATAATCGCTGATGCGTCGTTTGTCGCATTTAAAATGGGTCACATACACCGGGTCGAAGCGTACCAGCGTCGTCCACAGGCGAATATCCGCTTCCGTCAGCTGATTGCCCGTCAGGTAACGATGCTGACCGAGGATCTGCTCCAGCCGCTCCAGCGAGGTAAACACCGCATCCACCGCTTCGTCGTAAGCCTGCTGACTGGTGGCAAAGCCGGCTTTATACACGCCGTTATTGACGTTGTCATAGATCCAGCCGTTCAGTTCATCGATTTTTTCCCGCAGCGCCGGCGGGTAGTAATCCCCGGCTCTGGCGCCCAGGCCATCGAAGGCGGTATTAAACATACGGATGATTTCTGCCGACTCATTGCTGACGATGGTCTGCTGTTTTTTATCCCATAGTACCGGGACGGTGACGCGACCGGTGTAGTGCGGGTCGGCGTGCAGATACAGCTGATAGAGAAAATCGTGCTGATAAAGGGTGTCACCGGTGGCTTCCGGGAAGCTGTCGTCAAAAGTCCAGCCGTTTTCCAGCATCAGCGGATTGACCACGGAGACAGGGAGAAAAGGCTCCAGTCCTTTCAGCTTACGCATAATTAACGTGCGATGCGCCCACGGGCAGGCGAGAGAGACGTACAGATGATAGCGATCTTTTTCCGCCGCAAATCCCCCTTCACCACTCGGTCCGGCCGCGCCATCGGCGGTGAGCCAGTTACGGAAGGCGGAAACGGAACGCTTAAAACGCCCACCGGTGGATTTTGTGTCATACCAGGTATCCTGCCAGACGCCGTCGACTAATTGTCCCATCTTTATTCCTCCTTCAGACTTCAGATAGCAAAAGCGAGGAGTGGTCTCCTCGCTTTTTCATTCAGTATAGTGCGCTTACCATTTCTTATTCAGTACACGGTCGATACTGAAGGCGCCCGGTCCGGTAATGGCCAGCAGCAGGTAACCGCCAGCGATGGTCAGGTTTTTCATGAACATCAGGGAGTTCACGCCTTCCGCAAAGTTGCTGTGGAACAGGAACGCGGTCAACAGCGTAAAGCCTGCGGTGAACAGCGCGGTGGTCCGGGTCAGGAAACCGAACAGAATCGCCAGTCCGCCGCCGAATTCAAGGAGAATGGTCAGCGGCAGCAGCGCACCCGGTACGCCCATGGCTTCCATATACTGCTGGGTTCCCGCATAACCGGTGATTTTGCCCCATCCTGCAGTGATAAACAGAATCGGCATCAGAATGCGCGCTACCAGTACACCAACATCTTCTAATTTTTTCATTTCTTACTCCAGAAAACCCAAAGGGCGGCGGTTTTGTTTTTTAGCGCAATCCCGCGTAGTTACGCGGTGTTGCTGTCGATGGAGAGGATAGTAGCGAGGCGGAGAGGGAATTGTTAGCAAGGAAAACTGTAGATCTAGTTCAAAGTTTCTGAGTAATCGGTAAGAGGGGGCGAAAAATGCCTCAACGCGATAGGTCACGACCGGCGCTGGTAAAGGCCTGGCCGGGCGGAATGGCATGGGATCAGAGGGCTGGCTGACCGCGGATGGCGGCCAGGGGGCAAGTTTTTACGCACGGCGTTGCGTATCGGGCGAGGAAGTGGCAGAGCGGGGCGCCGGGAAAAGCGCCCGCGCTCCGGGCGGCTAACGGACTGCCGACTGGCGCAGGATCCCGCGGACCAGCCGCCAGGTACTCCATAAACCCAGTCCGCGTTTGGTCCAGCGCATTAAAAAATGCGGGTGTCGGACGGACCACACGGCCATCAGACCGCTGCCCACCATCAGCCACGAACGTAAACTGAGCAGCGTATGCCAGCCGCGGTCTAAGGGCGCAGTCGCTTCCAGCCAGTGGCGGCGACAGGCGCTCAGCTCCAGCCGTTGCTGCTGGATCTGGCGCAGCAGCTGCGCCTTTTGCCGTTCACGCTCCTGTCGGCCATTCATGGTTTATCTTCCTCCAGAAGGGCACGGTCGTTCTCCAGCTCTCTTCGCGTCAGGCGCAGCAGCGTGGAGCGTCGCGCCTTACGTAAGGTAAGGATACCGACAATCGCGGCGGCGAGAAGCAGCACGACGGTGGTGGCGATCATGACGTGCAGGCGGTACTGAGCGTCAACGGCCCAGATAACCAGCACCAGCAGACTCATGAGGCCAAACGCGGCAAACAGCAGCGTCAGTCCGGTCATGATCAGCAGCTGGAAGAGGTTGGCTTTCTCCTCCTCCAGCTCCACGACGACCAGGCGCAGCCGTGTTTCCACCATTTCGACCAGCAGCGTAACGATACGCTGGCCAATGGAGAAGACGCGCTGACCCGGCCCCTGCGTGTGTTGAGTATTCGCCATAATCAGCGACGCGACAGCAGGACACCCAGCACCAGCCCGACGGCGGCGCCAATCCCGACCCCTGTCCACGGATTTTCGCGAACATAATCATCCGCTCGCGCGGCGGTCTCACGAGTTTGACGCAGAATCGCTTCGCTGGTCTCACCCAGACGGGCGCGGCTCTCTTTCAGCGCACTCTCGGCTTTACTGCGCAGTTTACCCATCTCTTCTTTCGACTTGTCCGCCGAGGAATTCAGTACTTCCTCCAGGGTGTCCGCCAGCGTTTTCAGTTCTGCACGAAGGTCGTCAGTCACATTCTCTTTAGCCATGTCGTTCTCCTGTAGCGTGGTCCGTATTGCGAAAGTTAATAGTGATTAGTAATCCCGAGACTCCAGCGTTTTCAACTCCTGTTGCGCTTCATTGAGTTTATGCTGGCGTTTGTTGATTTTGTCCGCATCGCCTTTCTTCCGGGCTTCCTGCAGATCGCGCTGACGTTCAGCGATCTCTTCCCGCTGTTTGGCAATTTTTTGCTGATGATCGGCTTTGAGTTTACTGTCGCTGCAGTTCTCCCGTACCTGGCGTAGTGCGGTATTTAGCCCATCAATGCGACTTTGATTGTGATGCTTTTCGGCATAGCTGATCTCTCGTTGAATATCCTGCTCTTTTTCCTGGCAGGGAGAGGCGGCTATGGCGCTGGCGCTAAGTGAAGACAGGGCCAGAAGCAGAGCGATGCGGTGTTTCATGGATAGTACCTTCCATTGTCTTAGGGGATACCCGGAGGATAAACCCGTTCCCGTTGGTAAACGTGAATGCGTTGATTCACGCAGGTTTAAGCATAGTAACAAATGCGGGAAACCACCAGACTGCGTTGAAAACGCAGTCTGACGGCCGTTTACCCGAGCCGATGCGGCGCGTCGCGCAGGCGGGATAACCAGGCGGTGGGCGAGTTATCGTCTTCCAGCAAGGCGATAATATAACCATGAGGCAGAGCGCGGCCGAGAACCTCTTTCGCCGCCGCGCCCTGGGCGGTGGAATCAAACTTAATCAGCAGGCCATCCTTTTGCGGCGTAATGCTCTTGAAGCGGATACCGTTGGCGTCGAGGTGATGCCAGACGGAGAAACCATCCGGCATACTGACGCCCTGGCCAACCGGACGGATCGCCAGCGTGGCCTCTTGCTGCTGCACCGCCAGCCATAGCCAGAACAGCGCGCAGAGCAGAAGAGAGCCACCCAGCAGCCAGCTGAGCTGGCGCAGGGAAGGGCGTTTTATGACCATCATTAGCCCCGGCTTCTGTATTTTTTCTTCCACAGCACCACCAGCGAGCCGACCAGTCCGAAGACCAACAGCGCAACCGGCAGGAGCATCAGGCAGGACATCAGCTGATCTTCATACTTAAGGAATACCGGGGTTTTACCCAGCAGATAGCCCAGCGAGGTCAGGATGAGCACCCACAGCAGGCCGCTCATCCAGTTAAAGAACTGAAAGCGGGCGTTATTGAGGCCGGAAAGCCCGGCGATGGTCGGCAGCAGCGTGCGCACGAAGGCGATGAAGCGGCCGATCAGCAGCGCGGAGAGTCCATGTTTATGAAACAGGTGATGCGCGCGCTGATGATAGTGAGAGGGCAGATGCGACAGCCAGTTTTGCACGATCCGCGTATTGCCCAGCCAACGCCCCTGGATGTAGCTCAGCCAGCAGCCGAGGCTGGCGGCGGCGGTGAGCAGCAGCAACGTTTCCGGAAAGCCCATCGCCCCTTTGGCGATCAGCACGCCCACGAGCACAAGCAGGCTGTCCCCCGGCAAAAACGCGGCAGGCAGTAACCCGTTCTCAAGGAACAAAATCATAAACAAGACAAAATACAGCATGCCAATCATGGAGGGATTCGCGAGCGTTTCGTAATCCTGAGCCCACAAGGCATTCAATAACTGGGTTAATAGTTCCATTCACGATTCCTGGTACATCGGTTAACGGCACGTCTGAGCGCGCGGCATGTAGGGCGACAAGATTTTTATGAGATTATGGTCGCTGCTTCGGCGCTCTGAACGCTTCCCTGTATAAAATTGAAGTAAGTCGATACCTACTCCCAGAACGGCAAAATGCATCTAATTGTAACAAATCACCTGACTTTCCGTCAGAGAAATTGCAAGGTGTTGCTCGTTGATTTTGCTGATTGCGGCGATGGGAGGCGAGAGGATTTACACAGGCTGACACTATATATGTTTTGCTTACCCCAGCCTGTCTGGGGAACAGGCGCGCAGGGGCCGCGCGCCGGGGAGATAAAGGCTTATTTCGCGCCGTTGGCCGCTGTATCGAGATGAACCACCGGGTTTTCGGCAAATAAGTAGCGATCGGCATTAAATTCAAAGTCGTCGCTGGTTTCGTTAAACAGCATTTGCTTGGTATTTTCCAGATGCTGCCACATCGCCAGTTTGGCGGCGTTCGGATCTTTACGCAGCAGAGCCTTCAGGATCTGATCGTGGTCGTCGCACCAGTTATCGACGGTGCGCAGGTCGATATGCTCATGCAGCTTTTTCCAGTACGGGTTATGCACGCGCTGGGTCCACATTTTTTCCACGATCGCCGCCAGGGCGCTATTCTGCGTGGCCAGCGCCACCTGGACGTGAAACTGCAGATCCCATTCGGAGTCGCGGAAACACTTTTCGTTGCGCGCTTTCTCCTGAATCTCCATCAGCTTCATGATGTCCTGCTTGGTCACCTGAGTGGCCGCGAATTCGGCGATATTGCTTTCAATAAGCTGCCGCGCCTGCAGCAGCTCAAAGGGGCCATAGTTGGCGAACTCCAGGCTTTCATCGGCCACCTGCTGGTATTTCGGATGGTTGGAGATGACGTGAATGCCCGACCCTTTACGGACTTCGACATAGCCTTCCACTTCCAGCATGATAATGGCTTCACGAACCACGGTGCGGCTAACGTTTTTTTCATCGGCGATAAAGCGCTCGGCGGGCAGCTTATCCCCTACAAGGTAGACACCTTGTTCGATGCGCGTCTTCAGCTCAGCGGCAAGTTGCTGATAAAGACGGCGTGGTTCAATGATTTCCATATTCGCTCCCGCAAGATGGCGACAATATTCGATTTGTTATACCACTTTTACGCGATTTCCACCACTGGCAGGGATGAAAAAGCCGCCTGAGAAGGCGGCTTGGCAGGCGATCACCTCAGCATAAGCGTCTCTAACTCTGGGTGGCCGGTTTGCGGCTGCTAAGCGGCGTCGTGTCATCGTCAGCCGGTTTGTTTTTCAGCACCGTCCAGATGACCAGCGCGCCCAGCAGGTCAAAGACCGCCAGTACCGCAAACAGCGGGCTGAAACCGATGGTGTCTGCCAGCGCGCCGACGACCAGGGCGAACATGGTGCTCGCCAGCCAGGCGGCCATCCCGGTCAGACCGTTGGCGGTAGCGACTTCGTTACGGCCAAAGACGTCGGAAGAGAGGGTAATCAGCGCCCCGGACAGCGCCTGGTGAGCAAACCCGCCGATGCACAGCAGGGCAATCGCCACGTACGGGCTGGTGAACAGGCCGATCATCCCCGGGCCAATCATCAGCAGGGCGCCCATGGTGACCACCATTTTACGCGACACGATCAGGTTAACGCCGAACCAGCGCTGGAACAGCGGCGGCAGGTATCCACCGACGATGCAGCCGAGGTCGGCGAACAGCATCGGCATCCAGGCAAACATCGCGATCTCTTTCAGGTTAAAGCCGTAAACCTTAAACATGAACAGCGGGATCCAGGCGTTAAAGGTCCCCCAGGCCGGCTCGGCGAGGAAGCGCGGCAGGGCGATACCCCAGAACTGACGGTTGCGCAGGATCTCCCACGGCGACATTTTCTTCGCATTATTGGTCTGGTGTTGAGACTCCTGGCCGCCAATGATGTAGTCGCGTTCTTCGTCAGATAATTTCTTCTGGTCGCGCGGGTGTTTGTAGAAGATCAGCCAGGCGATGGCCCAGGCGAAGCTCAGAACCCCGGAGATAATGAACGCCATCTGCCAGCTGTGCATGACGATCGCCCACACCACCAGCGGCGGCGCGATCATGGCGCCGATAGAGGAACCTACGTTGAAGTAGCCCACCGCGATAGAGCGCTCTTTTGCCGGGAACCATTCGGAGCTGGCTTTCAGCCCGGCGGGGATCATCGCCGCTTCCGCCGCGCCCACCGCGCCGCGGGCCAGCGCCAGTCCGCCCCAGCTGCCGGCGAGGGCGGTCGAGCCGCAGAATATCGCCCAGGCGATAGCGAAGAAGGCATAGCCGACTTTAGTCCCCAGAATATCAAGGACATAACCTGCGACAGGCTGCATGACGGTATAGGCAGCGGAATAGGCTGCAATGATATAGGAGTACTGTTGGGTCGAGATGTGTAACTCTTCCATCAGCGTCGGCGCGGCCGCCGCCACGGTGTTACGGGTCAGGTAGCCCAGCACGGTGCCCAGCGTCACCAGTGCGATCATGTACCAACGTAACCCTTTAATTTTACGCATGTAAACCTCATCGCCTGTAATTTCTCCGCACCAGGTGCGGCCTCTCCTGACGGCGATACGCGGTCGGGAAAGCGAAACGGAGGGTTCAGGAGGGCGGTCCCCTCTGGCCCGAACCTTACCATCAGTTGTTATGTAAAAAGTCGGTATCCATTCCGTATAAGCCGATGCCATAAACACCGGTAAAGCATTCCGTCGGTTTATATGTTGCGACGGCAGAAAGATAACTTGTCATACAACTTTAAAAGTTGAGTGCTGTCACAAAAGCGGGAAAGTTAGTGTGGTCTTTATGATTGGCGAAGAAAGCCAGATATGGCGCGCTCTGGCGAGATGTTTGCCGCGCGCAGGCGGTTTTTTTTATCAGCGTTTATTGATCTAACTCACGAAAAACAGTTCGGTCTGTAGAAATTGGTGTGATAACTTTGTCAGCATTGTAGTCAATCATCTGAAAGGCTCCCGCTCCGGAGCGAAGAGGACACACGAATGACACCGTTTATGACCGAAGATTTTCTACTCGATAGCGAATTTGCCCGCCGCCTGTACCATGATTACGCCAAAGATCAGCCTATTTTCGACTACCATTGCCACCTTCCGCCGCAGCAGGTTGCCGAAAATTACCGTTTCAAAAATCTGTATGACATCTGGCTGAAAGGCGATCACTATAAATGGCGCGCAATGCGCACCAACGGCGTGCCGGAGCGTCTGTGTACCGGTGATGCCTCCGATCGCGAGAAATTTGACGCCTGGGCAGCCACCGTGCCTCACACGATTGGCAACCCGTTATTCCACTGGACCCATTTAGAGCTGCGTCGCCCATTTGGTATTACAGGTAAGCTGCTGTCGCCTTCCACCGCCGATGAGATCTGGGACCAGTGCAATGCGTTACTGGCGCAGGACGCCTTCTCCGCCCGCGGGATCATGAAGCAGATGAATGTGAAGATGGTCGGCACCACCGACGATCCGATTGATTCCCTGGAACACCATGCGGTTGTCGCCAAAGACACTTCATTTGATATCAAGGTGTTGCCGAGCTGGCGCCCGGATAAAGCGTTCAACATCGAGCAGGCGACCTTCAATGACTATATGGCTAAGCTGGGTGAAGTGTCGGACACCGATATTCGCCGTTTTGCGGACCTGCAAAGCGCGCTGACCAAACGTCTGGACCACTTTGCCGCTCACGGTTGCAAAGTCTCCGACCACGCCCTGGACGTGGTGCTGTTTGCGGAAGCGACTGACGCCGAGCTGGACGCCATTCTGGCGCGTCGCCTGGCTGGCGAAACCCTCAGCGAACGCGAAGTGGCGCAGTTCAAAACCGCGGTGCTGGTGTTCCTCGGCGCAGAGTATGCCCGTCGCGGCTGGGTGCAGCAGTACCACATCGGCGCGCTGCGCAATAACAACCTGCGTCAGTTCAAACTGTTAGGCCCGGACGTTGGCTTTGACTCGATCAACGATCGTCCGATGGCTGAAGAGCTGTCTAAGCTGCTGAGCAAGCAGAACGAAGAGAACCTGCTGCCGAAAACCATTCTCTACTGCCTGAACCCGCGCGATAACGAAGTGCTGGGCACCATGATCGGTAACTTCCAGGGCGAAGGGATGCCGGGCAAGATGCAGTTCGGCTCCGGCTGGTGGTTCAACGATCAGAAAGACGGCATGGAGCGGCAGATGACCCAGCTGGCGCAGCTCGGCCTGCTGAGCCGCTTTGTCGGGATGCTGACCGACAGCCGCAGCTTCCTCTCCTACACCCGCCACGAATACTTCCGTCGTATTCTGTGCCAGATGATCGGCCGTTGGGTGGCCGCCGGCGAAGCGCCTGCGGATATCGCGCTGCTGGGCGAGATGGTGAAAAACATTTGCTTTAACAATGCGCGTGACTATTTCGCCATTGAACTGAACTAAGACCAGAGGTCGGTTGATATGCAATACATCAAAATCCATTCGCAGGATAACGTCGCGGTCGCGCTGGCGGATATGACGGCCGGTAGCGTGGTGACGATCGACAATGACCCGGTCACCCTCGGTCAGGATATCGTTCGCGGACACAAGTTTGCACTGCGCGCTATCGCGAAAGGGGAAAACGTCGTTAAGTATGGGTTGCCGATTGGCCATGCGCTGGCGGATATCGCGCCGGGCGAGCATGTCCATGCGCACAATACGCGCACCAATCTCAGCGACCTTGACGCGTATCGCTATCAACCGGAGCAGGTTGCCCAACCGCCGCAGCCAGCGGATCGCGAAGTGCAGATTTATCGTCGCGCCAATGGCGACGTCGGGGTGCGCAATGAGCTATGGATCCTGCCGACCGTCGGCTGCGTCAACGCCATGGCCCGTCAGATGCAGAACCGTTTTCTGAAAGAGGCGAACGGCGCCGAAGATATCGATGGGGTGCATCTCTTCAGCCATACCTACGGTTGCTCACAGCTCGGGGACGACCACATCAACACCCGCACCATGCTGCAGAATATGGTCCGCCATCCGAACGCCGGAGCGGTGCTGGTGGTGGGCCTTGGCTGTGAAAACAACCAGGTGGATGCTTTTCGCGAAACGCTGGGCGAGTATGATCCGCAGCGCGTGCACTTTATGGTTTGTCAGCATCAGGACGATGAAGTGGAGGCAGGGGTGGCGCATCTCCACCAGCTGTATGACGTGATGCGTCAGGATAAACGCCAGCCGGGCAAGCTGAGCGAGCTGAAGTTTGGCCTCGAGTGCGGTGGGTCGGACGGCCTGTCCGGCATCACCGCTAACCCGATGCTGGGGCGCTTCTCAGACTATGTGATCGCCAACGGCGGCACCACCGTGCTGACCGAAGTGCCGGAGATGTTCGGCGCCGAACAGCTGCTGATGAGCCACTGCCGCGACGAAGCGACCTTCGACAAGCTGGTGACCATGGTCAATGACTTTAAGCAGTACTTTATCGCTCACGACCAGCCTATTTACGAAAACCCTTCGCCGGGCAACAAGGCCGGGGGGATCACCACCCTCGAAGATAAGTCGCTGGGCTGTACCCAGAAAGCGGGCTCCAGCCAGGTGGTGGATGTCCTGCGCTACGGCGAGCGTCTGAAGGTACATGGTCTGAACTTGCTGAGCGCGCCGGGCAATGATGCCGTCGCCACCAGCGCGCTGGCCGGCGCCGGCTGCCATATGGTGCTGTTCAGCACCGGCCGCGGCACGCCGTACGGCGGCTTTGTGCCGACGGTGAAGATCGCCACCAACAGCGAGCTGGCGGCAAAGAAAAAGCACTGGATCGACTTTGATGCCGGACAGCTGATCCACGGCAAAGCGATGCCGCAGCTGCTGGAGGAGTTCGTGGACACCATTGTGGCTTTCGCCAACGGCAAACCGACCTGTAATGAGCGGAATGACTTCCGCGAGCTGGCCATCTTTAAAAGCGGTGTTACCCTGTAAAGGCGCATTCATATTGGCGCCCGGGCGGCGTTGATCGCGCATTGGCCTGATAGCGCAGCGTCATCGGGTAAGCAACAGCGGCGTTTCAGCCTGTGAAGCGCCGTTTGTTTTTTTCTCTCAGGGAGCTTTCATGACCGCATATTGGCTGGCCCAGGGCGTCGGCGTCATCGCCTTTCTTATCGGCATTACCACCTTTATCAACCGCGACGAACGTCGCTTCAGGCTTCAGCTGGCGGTCTATAGCGGCGTTATCGGCGTCCATTTCTTCCTGATGGGCGCCGCGCCTGCCGGGATGAGCGCCGGGCTTAATGCGCTCCGCACGGTTATTTCCCTGCGCACCCGCAGCCTGTGGGTGATGACGCTCTTTATCCTGCTGACGCTGATCCTCGGCCTTGGCAAGCTGCAGCATGCTATGGAGCTGCTGCCGATTATTGGCACTGTCGCCAGCACCTGGGCGCTGTTTCGCTGTAAAGGGCTGACCGTCCGCTGCGTGATGTGGTGCTCCACCGCCTGCTGGGTGACGCATAACCTGTGGCTGGGTTCCATCGGCGGGACGCTGATTGAAGGCAGCTTCCTGATCGTCAACGGCCTGAATATTATTCGCTTCCGCCGGATGCAAAAGCGGGGTATCGATCCGTTCAGGGTTGAAAACGCGGTGCAGGAAGAGAGCCCCTCCGCGCGGTAGCGGAGGGGAAAGGCATTAGCTACGCAGGGCGTTTTTCGCCAGCTGGTCGTCTTCCGCCATGCAGGCGGCGGCGGTAAACAGGGCGTCGGTGGAGGAGTTCAGCGCGGTTTCGCAAGAATCCTGCAGCACGCCGATAATAAAGCCGACGGCAACCACCTGCATCGCCACATCGTTCGGAATACCAAACATATTACAGGCCAGCGGGATCAGCAGCAGCGAACCGCCCGCCACGCCGGAGGCGCCGCAGGCGCACAGCGAAGCGACCACGCTCAGCAACAGCGCCGTCGGCAGATCCACCGGAATATTCAGCGTATGGACCGCCGCCAGCGTCAGCACGGTGATGGTGATTGCCGCGCCCGCCATATTGATGGTTGCCCCCAGCGGAATGGAGACCGAATAGGTATCGCGATCCAGGTTCAGTTTCTCACACAGCGCCATATTCACCGGAATATTAGCGGCGGAGCTGCGGGTGAAAAACGCGTAGACGCCGCTTTCGCGCAGGCAGGTCAGCACCAGCGGATAGGGGTTGCGGCGGAGCTTCCAGAACACCAGCAGCGGATTAATCACCAGCGCTACCAGCAGCATACAGCCCACCAGCACCAGCAGCAGCTGGGCGTAACCCCACAGGGTTTCAAAACCGGTAGTCGCCAGGGTGGAAGAGACCAGACCGAAGATCCCCAGCGGCGCAAAGCGGATCACCACTTTAACGATAAAGGTCACCGCGTGGGAGACATCGTTGATCAGGTTTTTAGTGGTGTCGTTACCGTGACGCAGGGCGAAGCCAAGGCCCACCGCCCACACCAGAATACCGATATAGTTGGCGTTCAGCAGGGCGTCGATCGGGTTGGACACCATGCTCATTAGCAGGCCGCGCAGCACCTCAACAATCCCCGACGGCGGCGTGATGCTGTCGGCGGCGGTGGTTAAGTGCAGGGTCGAGGGAAAGACAAAACTGAACAACACCGCGGTCAGCGCCGCGCTGAAGGTGCCCAGCAGATAGAGAAACAGAATGGGGCGGATACTGGTTTTTTGTCCGTGCTGATGGTTGGCGATCGAGGCCATGACGAGCATCAATACCAGCACCGGCGCTACCGCTTTTAACGCGCCGACGAACAGGGTCCCCAGCAGGCCGACGGCGATAGCCGCAGGCTTAGAGACCAGCGCCAGCAGCACGCCAAGTACCAGGCCGACTAAAATTTGTTTCACCAGGCTGCCTTGTGCCAGGCGGGAAAGCCACCCTGATGAGGGAGTGCGTGTGGTCATAATTCATTCCTTCCAGTGATGTAGCAAGCCATCCCAGCCACGTATTATTTGTTACGTTTATGTCAGGATGTAAGTATATGTTTGCATAGTCGAGTATACGGAAAGAATGACGGGCGGGAAGCGCAAAATACTGTGATTTTAATCTGGATCTTATTTTTTAACTATGTAGCAACATAATTGTGACATGAGCAGGCATTATCGTTACGAAAAGATCTGCTATAGCCGATTACCGCGCCGCCAGCGGGGGCCGACGGCGCGCCAGGCAGGTTACTCAGGCAGTTTGCGCTGCTTGTCGTGCTGCTTGTTGACCCAGGCGTTAATCAACAGCGTGACGGTCAGGATACCACCCACGACCCCCAGCGAGATGGCGACCGGGATATGGTAGAAATCGACGATCAGCATCTTCACGCCAATAAACACCAGGATCACCGACAGGCCATATTTAAGCATTGAGAAGCGCTCAGCGACCCCCGCCAGCAGGAAGTACATGGCGCGCAGGCCAAGAATGGCAAACAGGTTCGAGGTCAGCACGATAAACGGGTCGGTGGTGACCGCGAAGATCGCCGGGATACTGTCGACGGCGAATATCACATCGCTCAGCTCGACCAGAATCAACACCAGCAGCAGCGGCGTGGCGAACAGCACCCCGTTTTTACGGGTGAAGAAGCGCTCGCTCTCGATTTTATCGGTCATTCGCAGATGGCTGCGGATCCAGCGCACCAGCGGTTTGTCGCCGATGCCGGAATCGTCCTCTTTCGCCAGCGCCATCTTCACGCCGGTAAACAGCAGGAAGGCGCCGAAGACGTACAGCAGCCAGTCGAACTGGGAGATAAGCCAGCTGCCGGCGAAGATCATAATGGTGCGCAGAACAATCGCCCCGAGGACGCCATACACCAGCACCCGGCGCTGCAGTGCAGGCGGCACGGCGAAGTAGCTGAACAGCATCAGCCAGACGAAGACGTTATCGACCGCCAGCGCTTTTTCAATCAGATAGCCGGTGAGGAAGGCCAGGGCCTGCGGATCGGCGACGGCGCGGCCCTGGGTTTGCACCAGATACCACCAGAACGCGGCGTTAAACAACAGAGAAAGTGTGACCCAGAGGATAGACCAGCCAGCGGCCTGCTTCATGGTCATGCTATGCGAACCGCGTCGTCCCTGAAGCAGCAGGTCGATCGCCAACATGATCGCGACGACGACAGCGAATCCACCCCATAGCAACGGCGTGCCGACAGTATTCATTTGATATTCCTTACATAAAAACAAAAACGGCTGACGTCGGAAGACGGCAGCCGCTGCGCTTTTATGCATAGACCTCGCCTTCCGGCAAGGTCTCACTTACAACAACCAAAGTTCATCGCGATGGGCTTTGGTAATTGCCCGGCGACCGGATGCGGTGTTACACGCATCGTAATGACGATCGGCCGGCAAGGAAGTTACTCCCCTTTGCTCGTAACAAAATATGTCACGGGGCGGTTTTCGTCAATGGCGGCCAGACGGGCCTTTACACTCTTTTACGCCAGCGGCTGCGTATCGGCCGGGAAGATCACCCCGGTCTGGCGACGAATTTCGCTCGACAGTTTCGCCGTGATACGGCTCACTGCCAGGCCCGGATGGTCGACATCCTCTGTTTCCACCAGCCGCGCGAAGGTCTCCGCCTCGTACAGCATAGTATTGATATGCTGCGGCTGCGTCAGGTCCTGGGCTTTGCCGCCGCGCGGCACAAACGCCAGCTTCTGGCACTCGGAGATTTTTTCGATCACTAATACGCCGTCTTCGCCCTGAATTTCACTGGGGATCGCCGAGTCGCTCACCTTGGAATGATGCAGCGTCACGTCGAAGTCGCCGTAGCTCAGCACCACGGTGCCCTGGGCGTCCACGCCGCTGTCCAGCAGGCTGGCGGTGGCATGAACGGCCCGCGGTTCGCCCCACAGCGCCACAGCGGACGCCAGGCAATAGAAGCCGATATCCATAATCGAACCGTTGGAGAACGCCGGATTAAAGGTGTTGGGGTTTTCGCCGTCGAGGTAGCGCTGGTAGCGCGAAGAGTACTGGCAGTAGTTAATGAAGGCTTTACGCAGTTTACCCACTTTGCCGAGGGTTTCCTTCAGCAGCAGAAAGTTGGGCAGGCTGGCGGTTTTGAAGGCTTCAAACAGCACCACGTTGTTGGCTTTCGCCACCGCGATGGCCGCCTCGACCTCCTGCAGATTCGACGCCAGCGGTTTTTCGCAAATGACGTGCTTTTTGTGGCTCAGGAACAGCCGCGTCTGCGGGAAGTGCAGGGAGTTCGGGCTGGCGATATATACCGCGTCAATGGCGTCGCTTTGCGCCAGCGACTCCAGCGAGGTAAACAGATGCTCGACCGGATAGTCATTGGCGAAGGCTTGCGCCTGTTCGAGGCTGCGGGAGTAGATGGCGGTAAGTTTATATTTGCCGGTTTCATGGGCGGCATCGACAAACTGCTTAGTGATCCAGTTTGTGCCAACAACTGCGAAACGTATCATAAACGGTGACGAACTCCATTAAAGGGAACCTGTCGTCACTCTATCATGCCCCCATGACAAAACCAGTGCGTGACTACGCAGAACGATTTAACGAAAGGTGCGTCAGCCACAGGCGGGTGTCGAACTCCAGCTGATGGTACTGCGGCTCCATATGGCAGCACAGCTGGTAGAAGGCTTTGTTGTGCTCCTTCTCTTTCAGATGCGCCAGTTCATGGACCACGATCATCCGCAAAAAGTCCTCCGGCGCGTCGCGAAATACCGTCGCCACGCGGATCTCCGCTTTGGCTTTCAGCTTGCCGCCCTGAACGCGGGAAATGGCGGTATGCAGGCCGAGCGCATTGTTCAGCACGTGGATCTTACTGTCATACATCACTTTGTTGATCGGCGCCGCGCCGCGCAAAAAGCGGTTTTTCAAATCCTGGGTGTACTGATATAGCGCTTTATCGCTGTTAACGTCGTGCCCATGCGGATAGCGCTTTTGCAGCACCTCTCCAAGGCGGTTTTGCTCGATTAATGTGGTCACCTGCGCCAGCAGCGATTCAGGATAGCCCTGTAAATAAATGAGTTTTGTCATCGTCTTATCATTATGTCTGTCAGGAGGGCAGTTCAGCCACGGTCATGGTAAAGACCAGCGGCGCGGGCCCCGCATTCCGGTACCCGTGCTCTGTTTCGGTACGGGCCACCGCGGATTCCCCGGCCGCCACCGTGCGGCAGGTCTCGCCAAGCGTCAGCGTCAGCGTGCCGGCTTCCACGTGCAGCAGCTCGAAGGTCGTCGCCGGATGGCCGGGCGAGGTAAAGGCTTCGCCGGGCTGCATCTCCCAGCGCCACAGCTCAATCATATTCGGCCCGGCGGTGCCGGCGAGGAGCCTGGCGCTGCCCCCCAGCGGGCCTTGCCAGAGGGTGGGGATCTGCTCGGCGGGAATAATATGCAACGCGGGTTCGCTAGCCACATTGACAATATCCGCCACCGAGACGCCCAGCGCGGCGGCGAGTTTGCAGAGGATCGCAATGCTGGGGTTGGCGGCCTCTTTTTCCATCTCGACCAGCATGCCTTTGCTGATGCTGGCCCGGCGCGACAGCTCGTCCAGCGACATTTTTTTCGCTTTACGGTAGGCCTTCAGCCGCGTGGCGACGGCGCGACTTACCTGGTCGACATCAGATCCTGAATCGGTCGTTATATTGACTTTTACGTTCATTGGTCACTATGATGAAACAAATTGGTCATTACAGGATTATCGAATGCGTAGCGTAACGCCGTCAATCGAATCTGCGGTCAGCCGCCTGGCGCCGGGCTTTCGGGCATTAAGTATTGTGGTGGAGAGCGCGCCGGTGGCCAATCCCGCCGTCGCGGAACAGGCGCTGGCCGAGGCCTGCCTGGCGGTGCAGCAGGATGATGTGCCCTGGGCGCAAGCGCACCTGGCGGCATGGGATGAAGCGTTCAGCGCCTTCGGCGCGAAGGCGAAACGTACCCCCTGTTCGGCGCAGGCGCTGCGCAAGCGGGTGCTGAAAGAGGGGAGCCTGCCGGCCATCGATCCGGTGGTGGATATCTACAACGCGATCAGCATTCGCTATGCCATCCCGGTCGGTGGGGAAAATCTGGCCGCCTACCGTGGCGAACCGCGGCTGGCCATTGCCCGCGGCGATGAGCCATTCGATACGCTAAAATCGGCAGAGCCGGTGGTGGAATATCCGGAGCCGGGCGAAGTCATCTGGCGGGATGATATAGGCGTAACCTGCCGACGCTGGAACTGGCGGCAGGGCGTACGCACCCGGCTGGACAGCGGCGCGCAGACGATGTGGTTTATTCTCGAAAGCCTGCCGGCGATGCCGTTGTCGGCCCTGCATGAGGCGGGAGAGCGGCTGGTAGGCTATCTGCAGCAGCTGATGCCCGGCGCCCGCGCCTCGATAACGCTGCTGCGAGCCGATGACGAGGGCGATCTACGCTGAGCGGCGATGATCAGCGATCTCTCTTCAACTGGACAGGATTTGCGTATAAACTCGCGGGTTTTACTATTCCGGAGGCGGAGAGGCGATGAGCCAGGCAGAGTTAAATGGTGAGTTATTCACATTAGAGCGGTTCCCACCTAACGCTGAAGAAGAAGCGCTTCAGGCGTGGGAAGCGGCGGATGAATATCTGCTGCAACAGGTGAATGACGTCGACGGCCTGACGCTCATCTTCAACGACGGCTTTGGCGCGCTCGCCTGCGCGCTGGCGGAACGTAACCCGGTGAGCATCAACGACTCCTTTATCTCCGAGCTGGCGACCCGCCACAACCTGCGGATGAACGGCATTGATGAAGAGAGTGTGCGTTTTCAGGATAGCCTGAGCCCGCTGCCGGCCGCGCCGGCGCTGGTGCTGATTAAGGTGCCAAAGCAGCTGGCGCTGCTGGAACAGCAGCTGCGCGCCCTGCGCGCAGTGGTGACGCCGGAAACCCGCATTATCGCCGCGGCGAAAGCGCGCGATGTGCATAACTCGACGCTGGCGCTGTTTGAAAAGATCCTCGGCACCACCACCACCTCGCTGGCGTGGAAAAAAGCGCGTCTGATCCACTGCGTTTTCACCGCCCCTGAGCTTGCCGATGCGCCGCAAACCTACAGCTGGAAGCTGGACGGCACGCCGTGGACCATCCACAACCATGCCAACGTCTTTGCCCGCAGCGGTCTGGATATCGGCGCGCGCTTCTTCCTGCAGCATTTACCCTCTGATTTAGAAGGCGAGATCGCCGATCTCGGCTGCGGCAACGGAGTGATTGGCCTGCAGGCGCTGGCGCAGAACCCCCATGCCCGCGTGATGTTCACCGATGAGTCGCACATGGCGGTGGCTTCCAGCCGGTTGAACGTTGAGCACAACCTGCCGGACGCTATTGACCGTTGTGAATTTATGGTCAACAACTCGCTCTCCGGCATTGAGCCGGACCGCTTTACGGCGATCCTGTGCAATCCGCCGTTCCACCAGCAGCACGCCATTACCGACCATATCGCCTGGCAGATGTTTAACGACGCTCGCCGCAGCCTGAAATACGGCGGCGAGCTGTACGTCGTCGGCAACCGTCATCTCGACTACTTCCGTAAGCTGAAGCGCGCTTTTGGTAACTGCACGACGATTGCGACGAACAATAAGTTCGTGATTTTGAAAGCGACGAAGGTGCGTAAACAGCGCTGATCCGTGTGGCTATTTCCCCGGCTTGCGGCTGTCGCCTTAGCCGGGCTACCGACTGTCGCTTTAGCCGGGCTACCGACTGTCGCTTTAGCCGGACTACTGACTGTCGCCTTAGCCGGGCTACCGACTGTCGCCTTAGCCGGGCTACCGACTGTCGCCTTAGCCGGGCTACTGACTGTCGCCTTAGCCGGGCTACCGACTGGAAGCTGGACGGCACGCCGTGGACCATCCACAACCATGCCAACGTCTTTGCCCGCAGCGGTCTGGATATCGGCGCGCGCTTCTTCCTGCAGCATTTACCGTCTGATTTAGAAGGCGAGATCGCCGATCTCGGCTGCGGCAACGGAGTGATAGGCCTGCAGGCGCTGGCGCAGAACCCCCATGCCCGCGTGATGTTCACCGATGAGTCGCACATGGCGGTGGCTTCCAGCCGGTTGAACGTTGAGCACAACCTGCCGGACGATATTGACCGTTGTGAATTTATGGTCAACAACTCGCTCTCCGGCATTGAGCCGGACCGCTTTACGGCGATCCTGTGCAATCCGCCGTTCCACCAGCAGCACGCCATTACCGACCATATCGCATGGCAGATGTTTAACGACGCCCGCCGCAGCCTGAAATACGGCGGCGAGCTGTACGTCGTCGGCAACCGTCATCTCGACTACTTCCGTAAGCTGAAGCGCGCTTTTGGTAACTGCACGACGATTGCGACGAACAATAAGTTTGTCATTTTGAAAGCAACGAAGGTGCGTAAACAGCGCTGATCCGTGTGGCTATTTCCCCGGCTTGCGGCTGTCGCCTTAGCCGGGCTACCGTTCGGGATTATCGTGGTAGCCCGGGGAAGGCGCATCGCGCCGCCCCCCGGGACACGGCTAAATCGCCAGCGCCAGCTTCGTGCCCTGGGCAATCGCCCGGCGCGCATCCAGCTCCGCCGCCACGTCGCAGCCGCCGATCAAATGCACCGTTTTTCCCGCCGCGCGCAGCGGATCCGCCAGTTCACGGCGCGGCTCCTGACCGGCGCAGATCACGACATGATCCACCGCCAGCAGCTGGCGCTCGCCGCCGATCGTCACGTGTAATCCCTCATCATCGATCTTCTCATAGCTGACCGCCGGGATCATTTTCACGCCGCGCGCCAGCAGCGTGGCGCGGTGGATCCAGCCGGTGGTTTTGCCGAGCCCGTCGCCCGGTTTGCTCGCCTTGCGCTGCAGCATCACAATCTGTCGCGGGCTTTGACTCAGCTGCGGGCCTTCAGAACGCAGCCCGCCCGCCGTCCGCAGGCTGGTATCGATACCCCATTCGCGACAGAACTCGCCGATATCCTGGCTGGTGGCCCCCCCCGACTGGCTTAAATACATCGCGGTGTCGAAGCCGATGCCGCCGCAGCCGATAATCGCCACCTTCGTGCCAACCGGCGCTTTATCGCGTAAGACATCCAGGTAGCTGAGCACCTTGGGATGATCGATCCCGACGATCGCCGGCAGGCGCGGGGCAATGCCGGTGGCGAGGATCGTCTCATCGAACGCCAGCAGATCGTCTGCCGTGACGCGGGTGTTCAGACGTAGATCGACGCCGTTAAGATCGAGCATTCTACGGTAGTAGCGCAGGGTTTCATGAAACTCCTCTTTGCCGGGGATCTGTTTGGCGATATTAAACTGGCCGCCGATCTCCGGGAGGGCATCGAACAACGTGACGTGATGACCGCGGGCGGCGGCGTTAACCGCGAAGGCCAGACCGGCAGGCCCGGCGCCGACCACCGCCAGCCGCTTAGGGGCGTTGGCAGGCAGGACCGGCATCAAGGTTTCATGGCAGGCGCGCGGGTTGACCAGACAGGAGGTGACTTTGCCGACGAAGATCCGATCGAGACACGCCTGGTTGCAGCCGATGCAGGTGTTGATCTCATCGGCGCGATCGCTCTGCGCTTTCGACATAAATTCGGCATCGGCAAGGAACGGGCGGGCCATTGAGACCATGTCGGCATCGCCGCGGGCGAGGATCGCCTCCGCGACCTGCGGATCGTTGATGCGGTTGGTGGTGATCAGCGGGATCGACACCGCGCCCTTCAGTTTGCGGGTGACCCAGCTAAAGGCGCCGCGCGGTACCGGAGTGGCGATGGTCGGAATGCGCGCTTCGTGCCAGCCGATGCCGGTGTTGATGATCGTCGCCCCCGCCGCCTCGATGGCTTTGGCCAGCGCGGTGACTTCCGCCAGCGTGCTGCCGTCGTTAACCAGATCGAGCATCGACAGACGGTAGATGATAATGAAATCGTGACCGGCGCGCTGGCGCACGGCCTTGACTACTTCAACGGCGAAACGCATCCGGCGCGCGTAATCGCCGCCCCATTGATCGTTGCGCTGGTTAGTGCGCGCGGCGAGGAATTCGTTAATCAGATAGCCCTCAGAGCCCATCACCTCCACGCCGTCATAGCCTGCTTCCCGCGCCAGCTGGGCGCAGTGGGCAAAATCATCGATCAGCGTGAGGATCTCATCGTGGCTCAGCTCATGAGGGGTGAACCGGTTAATCGGCGCCTGCAGAGAAGAGGGGGCGACCAGCGCGGGCTGGTAGCTGTAGCGCCCGGTGTGCAGGATCTGCAGGGCGATTTTACCGCCTTCCTGATGTACCGCGTCGGTGATCTGGCGATGATGCGCCAGATGGCTGACATCGTTGAGTACCGCGCCGCCGGCCATGGTCACCCCGGACGGGGCGGGCGCGATGCCGCCGGTGACGATCAGCGCCACGCCGTGCCGCGCGCGCTCGGCGTAAAAGGCCGCTAACCGTTGCGCGCCGTCGGGCAGTTCTTCCAGACCGGTATGCATGGAGCCCATCAACACGCGGTTTTTGAGGGTAGTGAAGCCCAGCTCAAGCGGGGCGAAAAGCGACGGATAGCGGCTCATAATGGCTTCCAATGTAAAATTATTGTTATGTGGTCGGATGAGTTACTAATTTAGCCGTCGTGAAGAAAAAGGGAAAAGGGGAGTGCGGTGATTGTGATGGGATTCAAAGAACGGCGAAGCGTTGCCTCTCTCCCAAAGGGAGAGGGGCAAGCGGGCACTGAAAATCAGGCTTCGCGCTGAACGGTTCCCTCTCCCGCCGGGAGAGGATTAGGGTGAGGGGGAAGACACAGCGCGCTGGCGGCGTTCGAGGCCCGGCGCCTGCCACATCGACGTTGTCAGCCCGCTATCGACAAGACCAAGCTGATCGGCATAGACCGACTGCCATTTACTCATCATCTCCTGATACAGCTCGCGATGCTGCGGATTAGGGGTGAACTCGCGGTGCCAGCTCACTAACTTTTCTCCGGCGCTGGCCATGTCGCCGTACAGCCCGGCGCCAGCGCCGGCGGCGATGGCGCAGCCGAGGGCGGTGGCTTCGCGGACCACCGGCACCCGCACCGGCAGGCCGGTGACGTCGCTGAGGATCTGGCTCCACAGCGCTCCCTTCGAGCCGCCGCCGGCAAACACCAGGCTATCGAAAGTCACCCCGGAAAACTGCGATATCTGCGCCAGGTTGCAGGCGGAGACAATCGCCGCGTTCTCCTCCAGGGCGCGGAACAGAGTGGCTTTATTGCACTTCTCCGGATCGATGGAGAGGTTAATAAACGACGGCGCGGCGTGGTACCACTGCTTAAAGTGCATGGCGTCGGAAAAAATAGGCATCACGCCGTGGGAACCGGCGGGTACGCGGCTGGCCATCTCCTCCAGCAGCGAATAGGCATCGACGCCGAGGCGCTCGGCAATCAGCTTTTCTTCAGCGCAGAAGGCGTCGCGGAACCAGCGCATGGTCAGGCCGGTAAAAAAGCTGATGGACTCCGCCTGCGCCATGCCGGGAATGACGTGAGGGTTAACGCGAATATTCATCTGCGGGTCGGTGCGCACCTGCGGCAGATTCACCACCTGCTGCCAGAAGGTGCCGCCGAGCACTGCGCTTTGTCCGGCGCGCACCACCCCGAGCCCCAGGCAGCCGAGCTGCACGTCGCCGCCGCCCATCACCACCGGCGTCCCGGCGCGCAGGCCGCTCTGCTGGGCTGCCGCTTCGGTGACGGCGCCCAGCAGCGTGCCGGTCTCTTTCACCGGCGACAGCATATCGGCGCGTAGCCCGGCCATATCCAGCAGCGCCGGACGCCAGTCGCGGCTGAACAGATCGAGCATGCCGGTGGTGCCCGCGTTTGACGGGTCGACCGCCAGCTCGCCGGAAAGCTTCGCCGCCAGCCAGTCGCTGATCATGGTGATGGTCGCCGCCTTGCGGTAGATATCGGGTCGATGGTGCGCCAGCCACAGCAGGCGCGGCATCGCGCTGAGCGCCAGCGTTTGCCCGGAGACCTCGTACACCTCGGATTCAAAACGATAGTCGTGGATCTCTTTAAGCTCCGCGACTTCGCGGCTGGCGCGGGCATCAACGTTGGCGCAGGCCCAGATGGCCTCGCCGTTGCGGTCATAGAGGACGATCCCTTCGCGCATCGAACAGCAGGCGACGGACTGAATATCGGCGGGAGAGAGCCGGGCGGCGTCGAGCGCCTGGCGAATGCACTGGCAGGCCAGCTGCCAGTTGGTGGTAAGGTCGAACTCCATCGAGCCGGGGACGTTATCGACGCTCAGGTGTTTCCATTCGGCCTGGCCCACCGCCAGCTGGCGGCCATTGAGATCGAAAATGACCGCCCGAATGCTGCCGGTCCCGGCATCTAACGCTAACAGGTAACTCATGACATGCGCCTCGCTGTTGTCGCGCGGCGCCGGGCCTTCAGGAGGCCAGCGCGAGCACCGCGCGTGCTGTTGTCTCTTCCGTTACCAGGCCATTAATCCGCTTGCCAATCAGAGCGGCATGAATCGCCTGCGCTTTTTGTTCTCCCCCGGCGACGCCGACGATGGTCGGCAGCTGCGCCAGCTCATCCAGGGTCACGCCGAGCAGTTCCCGATGGATCTCCAGCCCCTCTACCGGCCGGCCGTCGGCCTGCAGGAAATAACCTAAAATGTCGCCGACCGCCCCTTTGCGGGCGTACATCAGCTGTTCGCCCTCGCTGATATAGCCGGAGCGCAGAATGGTCGCGTCGCGCCGCTGATCGATAGCGCCAATGCCAACCACCGCCGCGTCCGCCGCCGTCGCCGCCAGCATCACATCGCGCACGCTGGATTCGCGGCGCAGGATTTCGGCGACCTCCGCCGACGAGACCCGCAGCGGCGCCGGAATAATGCTCACACTGCAGGCGGCATCCAGCTGACCGATGCCGGTCATATAGGGGCCGACGCCGCCGGAGAGGGTCACCAGCCGCACCTGCTGCGAGCCGATAAAGCCGCTGAGATGCTGCAGGCAGCTCATGGTGGCTTCGCCGAAGCCGACCGCCAGCAGCTGTCCCGGTTGCAGAATCCCCATCAGCGACTGCGCCGCGCCGATCCCCAGCCGGGTATTCATCGGCGGGGTGTTGAGCGCCGGCAGCACGCGAGCAATCTTGAGGCCAAAGCGCTGCTGGAGTTCGCTTTCCAGCGCCAGACAGCCTTCATAGCGCGAGTTGATCTGCACGCGGATCACCCCGGACTGGCGACCCTTCTCCAGCAGGCGGGAAATCTTCAGCCGCGGCAGCCCCAAACGCTCGCCGATGTCGTTTTGCGTCAGGCCGTCGTGGTAGTAACACCACGCCACCCGCGCCACCAGCTCTTCCTCGGCTAACGCCAGCCCGGCGTAGCGATGGTCTTCCGTAATGCGTTTTTCGCTCATAAATTGAACTCTTATAAAAATTTAGATCATATGTTCGCTATTGCGCGGCCGGAAAGTGTGAGCCGACTGGCAAAACGGATCTTTCCTCTCTGGCCCCTTTTTTCCGGACGATCTAAAGCGCCAAACTGTGATCTTCGCACGGTTGTAAATATAGTTCACCGTCTACGCTTTTGAACATTATTAAATTTAAAAATCATTTGTTCAAACGAGGCGCGACGATGAAGCCACTGCTTGAAGCTCGCCAGATCCGCAAACAGTTCTCCGGCGTTGCCGTGCTGAAGGGCATCGACTTTACGCTATGCGCGGGCCAGGTGCATGCGCTGATGGGGGGCAACGGCGCGGGTAAATCGACGCTGATGAAGATCATCGCCGGCGTCGAAACCCCGGATAGCGGTGAACTGACGATCGGCGAACGCGCGTTTGCGCGCCTTAACCCGGCGCTGGCCCACCAGCTGGGCATCTATCTGGTGCCGCAGGAGCCGATGCTGTTTCCCAACCTCAGCGTGCGCGAGAACATTCTTTTTCGTCTGCCGAAGCGGGCGGATACCGCCGCGCGGCTGCAGGAAAAACTGCAGCAGCTGAACTGCCAGATCAACCTGGACGCCAGCGCCAGCACGCTTGAGGTAGCCGATCAACAGATGGTCGAGATCCTGCGCGGCCTGATGCGCGAGGCGCGGATCCTGATCCTTGATGAACCCACCGCCTCTTTAACGCCGGGCGAAACGGAAAGGCTGTTTCAGCAGATCCGGGCATTGCAGGGGCTCGGCGTGGGGATCGTCTTTATCTCGCACAAACTGCCGGAAATCCGCCAGCTTGCCAGCCATGTGTCGGTGATGCGCGATGGGGCGGTAGTGCTCAGCGGCGAAACGGCGGGCTA
This sequence comes from Klebsiella sp. JN_Kp127, assembly GCF_040062505.1. Classification (NCBI taxonomy): domain Bacteria; kingdom Pseudomonadati; phylum Pseudomonadota; class Gammaproteobacteria; order Enterobacterales; family Enterobacteriaceae; genus Klebsiella; species Klebsiella sp. JN_Kp127. Next base: position 101,778 of record NZ_JBEAHS010000035.1, on the reverse strand, counting down.
CGGCGACCAACAGCTTATCAGCGCCATGACGCCGGCCAGCCGCGACCATGCGCTGAGCGACACGCAAAAGCTGTGGCTGGCGCTGCCGGGCAACCGCCGCACCCAGGCGCAGGATTTTCCCGTTTTGCGGGTGGAGGATCTCACCGGCGAAGGTTTTATCGATCTCAGTCTGGAGATCCGCGCCGGGGAGATCGTCGGCCTCGCCGGGCTGGTGGGATCCGGGCGCACCGAATTTGCCGAAACCTTATACGGCCTGCGTCCGCCGCGCGCCGGGCGGATCTGGCTGGAGAACCGCGAGATTAGTCAGGAGAGCACCCGCGCCAGGCTGGCCAGCGGGCTGGTCTATCTGCCCGAAGACCGCCAGGTCTCCGGGCTGTTTCTCGATGCGCCGGTGCGCTGGAACACGGTGATGTTCAATCAGCCGTCGTGGTGGCAGCAGGGGAAACGGGAGGCGGCGGTGGTCGAACGCTATCACCGGGCGCTGGGGATCAAGCTGGCCGATGGCGATCAGCCGGTGCGTACCCTCTCCGGCGGCAACCAGCAGAAGGTGCTGCTGGCGCGCTGTCTGGAGGCTAACCCGCTGCTGTTGATTGTTGATGAACCGACGCGCGGCGTGGATGTCTCCGCCCGCGCCGATATCTATCAGTTGCTGAAAAGCGTTGCCGCGCAAAATGTGGCGGTGCTGATGATCTCCAGCGATCTGGATGAGTTCGTTGGCCTGGTCGACCGGGTGTTAGTGATGCATCAGGGCCGCTACAGCGGCGAACTGGCGCGGCAGGCGGTGACCGTCGATCGCATGATGACCCTGGCCTTTGGAGGGCAGGCATGAAAACGTTACTCAAGAATCGCGAACTGAGCGCCTTCTTCGCCATCGTGGCGCTGTTTGCCGTGCTGGTGGCGCTCAATCCGGCCTATTTCAGCCTGCAGACGCTGGCGATGATTTTCGCCAGCTCGCAAATCCTGTGCCTGCTGGCGCTGGGGGCAACGCTGGTGATGCTGACCCGCAATATCGACGTGTCGGTGGGCTCCACCGTTGGCCTGAGCGCCATCGCCGTTGGGGTGGCGCTGAACAACGGCTACGGGCTGGCGACGGCGATCGCCTTCGCGCTGGCGATTGGCGCGCTGGCCGGGGCTTTTAACGGCCTGCTGGTGGTGGGGCTGCGCATTCCGGCGATCGTCGCCACCCTCGGCACGCTGGGGTTGTATCGCGGGGTGATGTTGCTGTGGACCGGCGGGAAATGGATCGAAGGCTTGCCCGATAGCCTGAAATCGCTCTCGGAGCCGCTGTTTATCGGCGTCTCGCCGCTGGGCTGGCTGGTGCTGGCGCTGCTGCTGGCGGGAGCATGGCTGCTGTCGCGCACCGCCTCTGGGCGTGATTTCTATGCCGTTGGCGATAACCTCGCCGCTGCCCGCCAGCTGGGCGTGGCGGTCAACCGCACGCGGATGCTGGCCTTTACCCTCAACGGTATGCTGGCGGCCTGCGCCGGGATCGTCTTCGCCGCGCAGATTGGCTTTGTGCCCAATCAGACCGGCAGCGGCCTGGAGATGAAAGCCATCGCCGCCTGCGTGCTGGGCGGGATTTCGCTGCTCGGCGGTACCGGCACCCTGCTCGGCGCGTTTCTCGGCGCCTTCTTCCTCACCCAAATCGACACCGTGCTGGTGCTGTTCCGCCTTCCCGCCTGGTGGAATGACTTTATCGCCGGCCTGGTACTGCTCGGGGTGCTGGTCCTTGATGGCCGCTTGCGCCAGGCGCTGACCCGCCATCAGCGGGCGCTGAAGTACAGCCGTTTCCAGCCCGGCAACAAAGGGGGCAAACAGGTTGCCCGCTTTCCCGAACGCAAAAGCAAAGAGGTGGCGTAAATGAAGCTGAAGCTTAACTGGGAAAGCGCGCTGCTGGCGTTGTTAGTCGTGGAAATCCTGCTGTTCGGCGCGCTGAATCCGCGCATGCTGGATCTCAATATGCTGCTCTTTAGCACCAGCGACTTTATCTGCATCGGCATCGTCGCGCTGCCGCTGACGCTGGTGATCATCAGCGGCGGGATCGATATTTCGCTGGGCTCGACCATCGGCCTGTGCGCCATCGCCCTCGGGGTGATGACCCAGGCGGGCTGGCCGCTGTGGCTGGCGGTGTCGCTGACGTTGCTGCTGGGGCTGCTGTGCGGGTTAATCAACGCCGCGCTGATCCACTACACCGGCATCAGCCCGCTGGTGATCACCCTCGGGACGCTGTATCTGTACGGCGGCGGCGCGCTGCTGCTTTCCGGCATGGCCGGCGCCACCGGCTATGAAGGGATCGGCGGCTTTCCCGACAGCTTCACCGCCTTCGCCAATTTAACCCTGGGCGGGCTGCCGCTGCCGCTGGTGCTGTTCGCGGTCATCACCTTTCTCTTCTGGCTGCTGGCCCATCGCGGGCGCTTTGGCCGCCATCTTTTTTTACTCGGGCAAAACCCGCGCGCCGCCCGCTATGCCGCGCTGTCGGTCAACGGCATCCCGTATGTGCTGTATGGCCTGGTGGGCGTGGCGTCGGCAGTGGCGGCGCTGGTGATGGTCTCCTATTTTGGCTCGGCGCGTTCGGATTTAGGCCGTGACCTGCTGATGCCGGCGCTGACCGCGGCGGTGCTCGGCGGGGCCAATATTTACGGCGGCTCGGGATCGATACTGGGTACCGCGCTGGCGGCATTGCTGGTGGGGTATCTGCAACAGGGTTTACAGATGGTCGGCATCCCCAACCAGGTGTCGAGCGCGCTGTCAGGGGCGCTGTTGGTGGTGGTGGTGATGGGGCGTTCGCTGAGCCTGCACCGTGAATGGGTGCGCGCGACCTGGCGGTGTCTTTTCTCGCGTAAAACAATCGGAGCATAAACATACGATGAAAACCAAACGAATCCTCCAGACGAGCGTCCTGGCGCTGGCGTTAAGCGTGGCAACCGCCCAGGCGGCGGACCGCATCGCCTTTATACCTAAGCTGGTCGGCGTGGGCTTCTTTACCAGCGGCGGCAACGGCGCGAAAGAGGCGGGGAAAGCGCTGGGCGTGGATGTCACCTATGACGGCCCCACCGAGCCCAGCGTTTCCGGCCAGGTGCAGCTGATCAACAACTTCGTCAACCAGGGCTACAACGCGATTATCGTCTCCGCCGTCTCGCCGGACGGCCTGTGTCCGGCGCTGAAGCGGGCGATGCAGCGCGGGGTGAAGGTCCTGACCTGGGATTCCGATACCAAACCGGAGTGCCGCAGCATCTATATCAATCAGGGCACCCCGCAGCAGCTCGGCGGCCTGCTGGTGGAGATGGCGGAAAAGCAGGTGACCAGGCCCGCTGCCAAAGTGGCGTTTTTCTACTCCAGCCCGACGGTGACCGACCAGAACCAGTGGGTGAAGGAAGCCAAAGCCAAAATCGAAAAAGAACATCCGCAGTGGCAAATCGTCACCACCCAGTTCGGCTATAACGATGCCACCAAATCGTTGCAAACCGCCGAGGGGATCTTAAAAGCGTATCCGGATCTTGACGCCATTATCGCGCCGGATGCCAATGCCCTGCCGGCGGCGGCGCAGGCGGCGGAAAACCTCAAGCGCCAGGGCGTGGCGATCGTCGGCTTTAGTACCCCCAACGTGATGCGCCCGTACGTGGAGCGCGGCACGGTGAAAGCCTTTGGCCTGTGGGATGTGGTTCAGCAGGGCAAAATTGCGGTTAACGTCGCCGATCGTCTGCTGAAAAAGGGCGATCTTAACGTCGGCGACAGCGTTGAGGTGAAAGATATCGGCTCGCTGAAGGTCGAACCGAACAGCGTGCAGGGCTACCAGTATGAGGCGAAGGGCAACGGTATCGTGCTGCTGCCGGAGCGCGTGGTGTTCAGCAAAGAGAACATCAATAACTACGACTTCTGACGGAGGATGAGATGGCTGATTTAGACGATATCAAAGAGGGCAAGGACTTCGGCCTCGACCGCCCGCAGCAGAACACGCTGTATACCCTGAAAGGCTGCGGCTCGCTGGACTGGGGCATGCAGTCGCGGCTGGCGCGCATTTTTAATCCGCACAGCAACCGCACGGTCATGCTGGCCTTCGATCACGGTTACTTCCAGGGACCCACCACCGGGCTGGAGCGCATCGATCTGTCGATAGCGCCGCTGTTCGAGGAAACCGACGTGCTGATGTGCACCCGCGGCGTACTGCGCAGTCAGGTGCCGGCCGCGACCAACAAACCGGTGGTGCTGCGCGCCTCCGGCGGCAACTCGATCCTCAGCGAACTTTCCAACGAATGCGTGGCGGTGGCGATGGAAGATGCGCTGCGCCTGAACGTCTGCGCAGTGGCGGCGCAGGTCTATATCGGCAGCCAATACGAACATCAGTCGATCAATAACATCATCAAACTGGTGGACGCCGGCAACCGCTACGGTATGCCGGTACTGGCGGTGACCGGCGTCGGCAAAGAGATGACCCGCGATGCGCGCTACTTCTCGCTGGCCAGCCGGATTGCCGCCGAAATGGGGGCGCAGTTTGTGAAGACCTATTTCGTTGAGGAAGGCTTTGAAAAAGTGACCGCCAGCTGCCCGGTGCCGATCGTCATCGCCGGGGGGAAAAAGCTGCCGGAGCATGAGGCGCTGGAGATGTGCTGGCGGGCGATCGACCAGGGGGCGTCCGGGGTGGATATGGGGCGCAATATCTTCCAGTCCAGCGCCCCGCGCGCAATGCTGAAGGCGGTGAAAAAGGTGGTGCATGAGAATCTGAACGCGCGCGAAGCGTACCAGTTCTGGCAGGAAGAGAAACAGGGAGAGCGGAAATGAATGTGACGCTGGTGGAGATCAATATCAAACCCGAGCGGGTGGATGAGTTTCTCGAGGTGTTCCGCGCCAACCACGAAGGCGCGTTGCGGGAGCCGGGCAACCTGCGCTTTGATGTTCTGCAGGATCCGGAGGTAAAGACCCGCTTTTTTATCTACGAAGCCTATAAAGACGATGAGGCGGTGCTGGCGCATAAGAAGACCCCGCACTATTTAGCCTGCGTCGAAAAGCTGGAAGAGATGATGTCGCAGCCGCGGCAGAAGCGCAGCTTTATCGGCCTGCTACCGCAGTTGTGAGGGAAATCCAGAGCAGAAGATAATCCCGGTCCTCTTCCATTGGGAGAGGACCGGGGGGAGGGGCAGTTTATTACGCCTCTTCAACCGAGACGCGCAGGGCCGCCAGCGCCTTACGCGCCGCCTTCAGCACCTGCTCGCACTGCTCAAGGGTGAGGGTCAGCGGCGGTTCAACGCGGATCGTCTTGGCGTTATTTAACGTCCCGGCGACCAGCACCCGCTGTCTGAACATCTCGCTGGCAAAGTCGTAGCCAATCTCGTTATCGACAAACTCGATGGCCATCAGCATGCCTTTCCCGCGTACTTCATTCACCAGGTCCGGATACTCCTGCGCCAGCAGGCGGAAACCGTCCAGCAGCATATCGCCTTTCTGCGCCGCCTGCGCCGGCAGGTTTTGCGTCAACAGCACGTTGATGGTCGCCAGCGCCGCCGCACAGGCCAGCGGGTTGCCGCCGAAGGTCGTGGTGTGCAGGAACGGGTTGTCGAACAGCACCGAGAAGACCTCTTCCGTCGCCACCGTCGCGCCGATCGGCATCACGCCGCCGCCGAGCGCTTTCGCCAGACACAGAATGTCGGGCTGAACGTTCTCATGCTCGCAGGCGAACATCTTGCCAGTGCGGCCCATGCCGGTCTGCACTTCGTCGAGGATCAGCAGGGCGCCAAACTCGTCGCACAGCTTACGCACCGCCGGCAAATACCCCGTCGGCGGCAGGATCACGCCCCCTTCGCCCTGAATCGGCTCAAGGATCACCGCCGCGACGTCGTCGCCGGTTTTCTTGCACTCGCTCAGCATGGTGCGCATGGCGTTGATATCGCCGAACGGCACATGGCGGAAGCCCGGCAGCAGCGGCATAAACGGTTTGCGGAAAGTCGACTTGGCGGTGGCCGACAGCGCGCCCAGCGATTTGCCGTGGAAGGCGCCGCTGGTGGCGATGAAGGTGAATTTACCGCGCGGCGACTGATAGGCTTTCGCCAGCTTGATGGCCGCCTCTACCGATTCGGTACCGCTGTTGCAGAAGAAGCTGTACTTCAGTTTGCCGGGCGTTAAGGCCGCCAGGGTTTTCGCCAGCATCGCGCGTAGCGGATCCAGCAGTTCCTGACTGTGAAGCGGTTGTTTCGCGAGTTGATTCTCGACGGCGGATACCACAACTGGATTACGGTGCCCTACATTGAAGATGCCAAACCCGCCAAGGCAGTCGATAAACTCCTGTCCCTGGGTGTCGACAAGCGTATTTAACCCTCCCGCTTGCCACTCTACGGCTCCGTAATCCCCGCCGGCTGTGACCGATTTTCGATACTCTAAAAACCCCGGATTCACATGCTCTTTAAAGTATTCTCTGACCTCCTGGTTAAGTGCTTTCATTTCCTCATGGTCAAGCGTGCGCTTTTCAATGAGATTCAGTGCGTGTGCGCTGCAGGCCAGAGCCGATGCGCTGGAAGGTAACCTGTTCAAAATGTGCTCCTGGGGCGGACGTATCACACGATACTGGATTAAGTATTGCAGGGATTACGCCAGTTCGGCAGAAGCGGTGAAAATCGGGATAAATGCAAAGTAAAAGACGAAATGTGTAAAATTTAATCTCATGGCGCCATTATTGGCACGTTTTATTCCTGAGCTGACGAGATTTTCTGCCTTGCGGCGTTGAGCGGCACGATCCGTCGTGGTGCGGGCTGCCCCAGCGCGGGGCAGCCGATGGTGAGAAAGGAGGCTTAGTCGAGCTGGGAGATCTCCATCGCCGCCCGGTCGATAATGCCGATGATCTGCTTGAGCTGGGCGGCGCTGCTGGCCTGCTGGTTCACTTTCAGGTCGAGGACCGCTTTGAAATTCTCCAGCGCGCGCTTCATCTGCGGATCGCGGCGCAGCTCGCAGCCGACCATCCGCGCCTGCAGACGCTCCTGGATATGGGACAGATGCTCCTGGTTCTCCGCGTGCAGCTGTTTCCCCTCTTCGCTGATGACGATTTTTTTGCGTCCGTTGTCGTCTTCCACGCTGATGAGACCCTGGTCCTGGAGCAGATCCAGCGTCGGGTAGATCACCCCCGGGCTGGGACTGTAGTTCCCCTGGGTGAGGGTTTCGATCTCTTTGATCAGCTCATAGCCGTGGCTGGCGCTGCGGCTGAGGATGTCCAGAATAATCAGCCGCAGTTCGCCGTGGCCAAAGAAACGCTGGCGACGTCCGCCGCCGCGACGGCCATGGTCGCCGTGTTCGCTGGGGTCACCGTGGCGCCCGCGCGGCCCACGCCCGTCTTCATGATGATGTCGCATGGTTACCTCCTGCTATGTTTTGATATATCTAATTTATATCTAAAAAATGAATTCTCGCAATGCTGGTTGTGATTTATTTTTTAATTTGTTGATATTTATCTGTTTATTTTTGATGGTGGTATTTTAATGCGGTTTGTTTTGACTATATCAAAAAAAGACTTGCATTCTTTTTAGATGGCAATCATTATCATTTGCATCGAGTTTAGATATATCTATTTACTGTTCACGAAGGCGATCGATGATGACAAAAACCAAAGCAGACAAGTACCCGCAGCGTGTCCGCAATGAGCTGCGTTTCCGTGAGCTGACGGTGCTGCGCGTGGAGCGCGCAGGCGCGGCTTTCCAGCGCATCGTGCTGGGAGGCGAGGCGCTGGAAGGTTTCGTTTCCCGCGGCTTTGACGACCACACCAAGCTTTTCTTCCCGGAGCCGGGCGCGGCGTTTGCCCCGCCGCAGGTGACCGAGGAGGGGATTGACTGGGGCGAGGGCGTGCGGCCTGCTACCCGCGACTATACGCCGCTGTACGATGCCGAACGCCATGAGCTGGCGTACGACTTCTTTATCCACGACGGCGGAATCGCCAGCCGCTGGGCGCTGGAGGCAAAAGCGGGCGATAAGCTGGTGATCGGCGGTCCGCGCGGCTCGCTGGTGGTGCCGGAGGATTACGCCTGGCAACTGTATGTCTGCGATGAGTCCGGTATGCCGGCGCTGCGTCGTCGTCTGCTGGGTTTGCGTCAGCTGGCGGTGACGCCGCAGGTGACGGCCATCGTCACTATCGCCGATGCGTCATATAAAGATTATCTGGCGGATCTCGACGGCTTTAACATCGAGTGGGTGGTGGGCCACCATCCGGCGTTCGTCGCCGAGCGTCTGGCGCAGGTGAAGGTGCCGGCGGAGGATTATTTCATCTGGCTGACCGGCGAAGGCGCGGTGGTGAAATCGCTGCTGGCGCGCTTTGAGGATGAGAGCATCGATCAGCAGCTGGTGCGCTCGCAGGCGTACTGGCACAGCAAGTAAAAAGCCATCGTGGTCAAACCCGGATAGCGGCGCGTAGCGCCTTATCCGGGCTAGGGTTGGCGCCGATTTGTAGCCCCGGTAAGCGCCGCGCCACCGGGGGAAGTTTATCGTTCCGCCAGCGCTTTAAACACCATCGCCACCGCGTGGGCGCCGGGGTCCATGTTGCCGAGCAGGCTGTCGCTATTGAGATAGGACGCTCGTCCGGCGCCGGCTTTGCCCGACTGGCAAGTGCGATCCGCGCCGGCCTGCGCCGCGGCAAAAGCGGCCTGCAGGTTCTCCGGTTCGTCGAGCAGCGCCGCCAGCGCTGGCTGCAGCGCGTCGATCATTGTCCGGTCGCCTTCCTCGGCGCCGCCGTAAAATTTCATCTGCTCCAGACCGGCGTTCAGCGCCTCGGCCACGCTGGCGCCTTGCCCCAGCTTCTGCCCGGCAGCGGTGAAGAAGATCGACATCAATACCCCGCTGGAGCCGCCCATCACCACCGTCAGGCGTTCGCCCGTGAGCGCGAACAGCGTGGGCAGATCGTTCAGCGGCAGCTGCTGGCGCTGCAGCAGGTCGGCAATCTCACGCGCCCCGGCGGCGAAGGTGGAGCCGGTATCGCCATCGCCCACTTTGGCATCCAGCGCGTTGAGATGGTCTTCAAGCCCGACGAGGGTGCCGGTCACCTGGGCCACGTAATCACCCACCTGCGGGTTGGCCGAAGGCGTAAAGTCGACGCGCGGGCTGGCGAGAGTGGACGGCATGATGTTAACCGTCCGCGGCTGCACCGGCCGCGGCCAGCCGGCGGTTTCCACATCCGCCAGCAGCGCTTTCTCAATACTCTCTTCCAACACGATGGCGCTCAGCGAGAAACCCTTCATATCCAGGGCCGTCACCAGCGAGGCCGGGCCAATCAACCAGTCAACGCGCGCCTGAAGCGGCGTGTTGGCCAGTTCGCGGGTCAGGATCGCCATTTCGGCCACCGACACGCCGCCGAGATTATTGAGCATCACCGCCAGACGGCCGGTTTCCGGCAGGGCGGCGGTCAGTTTTTCCACCATCAGGTTGACGATTTCCGCACTGTTTTGCGTGGCGATGGTGGAGGCGCCAGGTTCGCCGTGGATGCCCATTCCCAGCTCGGCGTGGCCGGCCTGATGGCGCGGCGCGCTGTCCGCCTCCTGCGGCAGATGGCAGCTGGCCAGCGCCACCCCGATGCTGGCGGTGTGGTTGGCGGCGTACTGCGCTTCGCGCAGTACGGTGGCGAGATTGTAGCCGCGCTCGGCAAAATAGCCCGCCACCTTATGGACGAACAGCGTACCGGCGATGCCGCGCGGCTGTTTGTTTTCCGGCAGCGAAATGTCGTCGCCGACGATCAGCATTTCCACGTTGTAGCCGAGACGGCGCGCTTTCTCCGCCGCGAGGCCGAAGTTCAGCCGGTCGCCGGTATAGTTTTTTACGATCAGCAGGCAGCCCGCCTCGCCGGTCACCGCCTGAATGGCGGTAAGCACCGCGTCGACGCTCGGCGAGGCGAACAGATCGCCACAAACCGCGGCGGTCAGCATGCCTTTACCAATAAAGCCGACGTGCGCCGGTTCGTGGCCGGCGCCGCCGCCGGCGATCACCGCCACGTTGTTTTTATTCAGGTCGCGACGGACCACCACCCGGATCGCCGGGTCGCTCTCCAGCCGGGCGAGGTTGTTCCACGGACTGGCGATGATGGTTCCCTCAATCACATCGTTGACGAGGCTGGCGCGCTGGTTAAAAAAGAATTGAGACATAGTGGTTCCTGAAGAGTAAGCGAAAACTCACCCTCCGGAGGCAGGCCTCCGGAGCGGTAACGGACAAAGTGGATTTAGTGACGGATAAGGCGCTGGCGGCGCATATCGAGCGCGATGGGCTCGCCGGGCTGCACGCTGTTCAGCGCCTCGCCCTGCTGACATAGCCAGGCGATCCCCGCCGCGCGGGCGATAATCGCGCCGTGGGCCTGTTCGCTGCCGTCGCGCAGGCACAGGCCTTTCACGCGGCTGGCATCCAGTTGCAGGACGGCCGACGGGAACATGTTGTCAGCGATAATAATGGTCGGCTCGCCGGGCGTCGGCAGCGTTTCCTGCACGTCCTGCAGATGGCGCAGGGTGCGCTGCAGAATATCTTCGATATCGATATAGCGCGCCTGGAGATAGGGGTCATCCAGCTGGCGATACTGCTGGCTGAGCTCCATCAGCACCTGATGCCACGCCCATTCCACCGAGCACGGCTCGGTGAGCAGACGATCGTTGGCGGCATCAAACAGATCCTCATCGTCGAGCAGGGTGTGGTGCCCGGCGAAAATCGCCGCGATATCGGCGTTAAATTTATTCTCCGCCAGCTCGGTCAGGGCTGTGAGATCCGCCAGCGTCTGGTCGATAGCCCGGCGCAGCCGCTGCTGCTCGCGGGCGACATCGGCGGCGGCCGGGCGGACCGGCTGGATCAGGGCCAGCGGATAGCGCAGCGCGATGCCTTCGACGCGCTCGGGGGCGGCCGGGGCCGCTGCCGGTTGCGCCGCAGGCGATTCGCCGAAGTTATCGGCGGCCAGCGCCTGAAACGCCGCCAGCGCCGCATCGGCCTCTGGCCCGCGGGCCAGCAGGCGCAGCTTATCGTTGCGCCGCACCTGCAGCAGGGCGATTTGGTTGAGGCTGTCCGGTTTGACGCACTTCCCGTTTTTCTCCAGCAGCAGATCGGCGTTAAAGCCCGCCAGCGCGGCGACCAGCTTCGACGCCGGACGCACGTGCAGGCCGTTGTGGTTCTGTATGACGACCGCAAGCGACTTGCTGTCGCCATCGTCGGCAAGCGTCGGCGCCGGGGCGGCGTCAGGGGTTGGCGAAGGTAAACCCAGCTGGATCCGTTTGGCCTCCAGGGCGTTCATGGCGTCGGCGATCACTTTGTCGATCCCGGCGCCGGAGGCGGCGCTGACGGTGGCCGCCAGCGTCCCCTCCACCAGCGGCGCGGCGCACAGCCGCACCTTCGCGGCAATCGCCGGATCGAGCAGGTCGAGGGCGGTCTCGGCGCTGAGCAACGCGCTGCCGATATCCATCATCACCAGCACGTGGTCGGTATCGGCGACGGATTCGATCGCTTCCATGACCTTGATCGGATCGGTGCCGATCGGGCTGTCTGGATCGTCGATCCCGGCGGCGATCGCCAGCTTGCAGCCGTCGTTGATTAACATCTGCCGGGCCAGTTCTCCGACACCTTCGCCCAGCCGGGCGCTATGAGAAACAATAACCAGGTTTACCATCGCGATTTCCTTACTCTTTGGCCGCGGCGGCCAGCATCTGCATCATAAACATCACTGACGTGGCGCCCGGATCCTGATGGCCGATGCTGCGTTCGCCAAGGTAGCTGGCGCGGCCTTTGCGCGCCTGCATGGTGATGGTGCTGTGGGCGCCGGCCTCCGCTGCTTTGCAGGCGGCATCCAGCGCGGCGGCGATCGACAGATGCTGCTCGCTGGACTGGCGCAGGGAGTCCACCACCGGCAGCCAGACGTCGCACATGGTTTTATCCCCTGGCTCCGCTTTACCGCGGTTGACGACGCCGTCCGCGCCTTCGCGGATCATCAGGTACAGTTCGTCGAGGGTCAGGCTCTGGTGGGCCTGAGTGACCTGCGCGGCGCGAATGAAGAAGGTGCCGAACAGCGGGCCGCTGGCGCCGCCGACGTTGGAGAGCAGCGTCATGCCGGTGTTTTTGAGGATAAAGCCAATATCTTTATCGGCAATCGACGGCAGCTTTTCCACCACCTTGCTGAACCCGCGGTGCATATTCAGGCCGTGGTCGGCATCGCCGATCTCTTTATCGAGGCCGGTGAGAAAATCGCTCTCTTTGGTGAAGATATCGCCGCAGCGGTACAGCCAGTCGACGATTTGCGTTCTGTTCAGTGACATGTCGTGCTCCTTAGTTTCCCCAGTTCAGCGCCGGGGTATGAACCGGGGCGTCCCATAGCGCCAGCGTCTCATCATCCGCTTTCAACAGGGTGATGGAGAAGCCCGCCATATCCAGCGAGGTGCAGTAGCTGCCGACGAGGTTGCGTTCGATGATGATGCCGGACGCTTCACAGCGCTGGGCGAGCCGGTGATAGACGCCGTACAGTTCGGACAGCGGCGTGGCGCCGAGGTTATTGACCATGGCGATGACCCGGTCGCCGTTTTGTAGCGCGGTTTTGCTCTGCTTCACTTCCTGCCACGCGCCCTTAACGGTATCCCACTGGCGCAGCGTGCGGCTGTAGGCGCCATTCTCCAGCAGGGTATCGAACATCTCATCGACGGTTTGGTCCAGCGAGCTGAAGCGACGGCGGTCGATGCCCGGCTCGCCGTGAATGCCGACACCGAACTCCATTTCATCGTCCTGCAGGGTAAAGGAGGGTTGTCCGGCGGCCGGTACGGTGCAGGCGCCGAGGGCGATGCCAATGGAGTGGCCGAGATTATTCAGGCGGCGCCCCAGTTCAGCGCAGGCCTCCAGCGAATCGCCGCGCTCGGCGGCGGCGCCGACCAGTTTTTCGATCAGTACGGTATTGGCGACGCCGCGGCGGCCTGCGGTATAGAGACTGTCTTTCACCGCCACGTCGTCGTCGACCACCACGGTGGTGACTTTTATGCCGCTCTCATGCAGCAGCTCGGTGGCGGTTTCGAAGTTCAGGATGTCGCCGGTGTAGTTTTTGATAATCAGCAGGACGCCTTCGCCGCCGTCAATCTGCATCGCGCATTCGAACATTTTATCCGGCGTCGGCGAGGTGAAGATTTCCCCCGGGCAGGCGCCAGAGAGCATCCCCTGGCCGATATAGCCGCAGTGCATCGGCTCATGGCCGCTGCCGCCGCCGGAGAGGAGGGCGACCTTGCCGGCCACCGGCGCGTCGGCGCGGGTGACGTACAGCGGGTCCTGGTGCAGGGTCAGCTGCGGGTGGGCTTTAGCCAGCCCCTGTAATTGTTCATTCAGTACATCTTCAACACGGTTAATCAGCTTTTTCATTATTCAGTGCTCCGTTGGAGAAGGTTCGATGCGGCCTCTCTGCTGGCGGAGGCGGTCATCGCGTAGGGGTATCGTCTGACGGTGCAGCGTGCCTGGCGATATGATGATTCTGGCTGAGCGGACGAAAAAAAGAATGCCCCGGGGATCGGGTTTCATTACGAAACATCACCTGCTGATTTTGTTTCTTTATGGAACGTTTTTGCTGAGGAAACGGTGAAAATGCGAGCTGGCGCGCTTTTTTTCCTCTGCCTTAAGCGCCGGTCATCGCGGCTGGCGCAGCGGGCGGAAAAAAATTTTTTGCTAAATTTCCCCCGGCTGTGGGGAAAAAGCCTGCCGCTAAAGGGGGATGGTAAGGGAATTATGCGGCAGAGGAGCGGATCGGGATCGCAATCCTGACGAAGACTAGGGTTTTTTGTTCCAATATGGAACGTAAAAATTTAACCTGTGTTTCATATCAGAACAAAAAGGCGAAAGATTTTTTTGTTCCGTGCCGGCCCTACAGTGATCGCACTGCTCCGGTACATTCCGTTGAGGCCGCGCTTTACCGGCCGGCGCGGATAACGCCAGGGCTCATCATGTCTACATGCGCACTTATTTGAGGGTGAAAGGAATGCTAAAAGTTATTCAATCTCCAGCCAAATATCTTCAGGGTCCTGATGCTGCTGTCCTGTTCGGTCAATATGCCAAAAACCTGGCGGAGAGCTTCTTCGTCATCGCTGACGACTTCGTGATGAAGCTGGCGGGGGAGAAAGTGGTGAATGGCCTGCAGAGTCACGATATTCGCTGCCATGCGGAACGGTTTAACGGCGAATGCAGCCATGCGGAAATTAACCGCCTGATGGCGATTTTGCAAAAACAGGGCTGCCGCGGCGTGGTTGGCATCGGCGGCGGTAAAACCCTCGATACCGCGAAGGCGATCGGTTACTACCAGAAGCTGCCGGTGGTGGTGATCCCGACTATCGCTTCGACCGATGCGCCGACCAGCGCGCTGTCGGTGATCTACACCGAAGCGGGCGAGTTTGAAGAGTATCTGATCTATCCGAAAAACCCGGATATGGTGGTGATGGACACGGCGATTATCGCCAAAGCGCCGGTACGCCTGCTGGTCTCCGGCATGGGCGATGCGCTCTCCACCTGGTTTGAGGCCAAAGCCTGCTACGATGCGCGCGCCACCAGCATGGCCGGGGGGCAGTCCACCGAGGCGGCGCTGAGCCTGGCCCGCCTGTGCTATGATACGCTGCTGGCGGAGGGCGAAAAGGCCCGTCTGGCGGCGCAGGCCGGGGTGGTGACCGAAGCGCTGGAGCGCATCATCGAAGCGAACACCTACCTCAGCGGCATTGGCTTTGAAAGCAGCGGCCTGGCCGCCGCCCACGCGATCCACAACGGTTTCACCATTCTGGAAGAGTGCCATCACCTGTATCACGGCGAGAAAGTGGCCTTCGGCACCCTGGCGCAGCTGGTGCTGCAGAACAGCCCGATGGACGAGATTGAAACCGTGCTGGGCTTCTGCCAGCGCGTCGGCCTGCCGGTGACCCTCGCGCAGATGGGCGTCAAAGAGGGGATCGACGCGAAAATCGCCGCGGTGGCGAAAGCCACCTGCGCGGAAGGGGAAACCATCCACAATATGCCGTTTGCGGTGACCCCGGAGAGCGTGCACGCCGCTATCCTCACCGCCGATCTGTTAGGCCAGCAGTGGCTGGCGCGTTAATTCGCGGTGGCTAAACCGCTGGCGCCGGTCGGCGGTCTTTCTTTCTCCCCTCTGGCAGCGGCTGCCGGAGGGGTTCTCTATGGTAAAACGCGGAAAACAGTATGACTGTTCAGACTCAGGATACCGGGAAGGCGGTCTCTTCCGTCATCGCCCAGTCATGGCATCGCTGCAGCAAGTTTATGCAGCGCGAAACCTGGCAAAAACCGCACCAGGCCCAGGGCCTGACCTTTGACTCGATCTGTCGGCGTAAAACCGCGCTGCTGACCATCGGTCAGGCGGCGCTGGAGGACGCCTGGGAGTTTATGGACGGTCGCCCCTGCGCGCTGTTTATCCTTGATGAGACCGCCTGTATTCTGAGCCGCTGCGGCGAACCGCAAACGCTGGCGCAGCTGGCTGACCTGGGGTTTCGCGACGGCAGCTATTGCGCGGAGAGCATTATCGGCACCTGCGCGCTGTCGCTGGCCGCGATGCAGGGGCAGCCGATCAACACCGCCGGCGATCGGCATTTTAAGCAGGCCCTGCAGCCATGGAGCTTTTGTTCGACGCCGGTGTTCGATAACCACGGGCGGCTGTTCGGCTCTATCTCGCTTTGCTGTCTGGTGGAGCACCAGTCCAGCGCCGACCTCTCCCTGACGCTGGCCATCGCCCGCGAGGTGGGCAATTCCCTGCTCACCGACAGCCTGCTGGCGGAATCCAACCGCCACCTCAATCAAATGTACGGCCTGCTGGAGAGCATGGACGACGGGGTGATGGCGTGGAACGAACAGGGGGTACTGCAATTTCTCAATGTTCAGGCGGCGAGACTGCTGCATCTTGATGCCCAGGCCAGCCAGGGAAAAAATATCGCTGATCTGGTGACCCTGCCGGCGCTGCTGCGCCGCGCCATCAAACACGCCCGCGGCCTGAATCACGTTGAAGTCACCTTTGAAAGCCAGCACCAGTTTATCGACGCGGTGATCACCTTAAAACCGATTGTCGAGTCGCAAGGCAACAGCTTTATTCTGCTGCTGCACCCGGTGGAGCAGATGCGGCAGCTGATGACCAGCCAGCTGGGCAAAGTCAGCCACACGTTTGAGCAGATGTCAGCCGACGATCCGGAAACCCGGCGGCTAATCCACTTTGGCCGCCAGGCGGCGCGCGGCGGCTTTCCGGTACTGCTGTGCGGTGAAGAGGGGGTGGGGAAAGAGCTGCTGAGCCAGGCCATCCACAATGAAAGCGAGCGGGCGGGCGGCCCCTACATCGCCGTCAACTGCCAGCTGTATGCCGACAGCGTGCTGGGCCAGGACTTTATGGGGAGCGCCCCCACCGATGATGAAAATGGCCGCCTGAGCCGCCTTGAGCTGGCCAACGGCGGCACCCTGTTTCTGGAAAAAATTGAGTATCTGGCGCCGGAGCTGCAGTCCGCCCTGCTGCAGGTGATTAAGCAGGGAGTGCTTACCCGCCTCGACGCCCGCCGCCTGATCCCGGTGGATGTGAAGGTGATCGCCACCACCACCGTCGATCTGGCCAACCTGGTGGAACAGAACCGCTTTAGCCGCCAGCTGTACTATGCGCTGCACTCTTTCGAGATCGTCATTCCGCCGCTGCGCGCCCGGCGCAACAGTATCCCGTCGCTGGTGCATAACCGCCTGAAAAGCCTGGAGAAGCGTTTCTCTTCCCGACTGAAAGTGGACGATGACGCGCTGGCCCAGCTGGTGGCCTACTCGTGGCCGGGAAATGATTTTGAGCTTAACAGCGTGATAGAGAACATCGCCATCAGCAGCGATAACGGCCACATTCGCCTGAGCAACCTGCCGGAATATCTCTTTTCCGATCGACCGGGGGCCGATAGCGGCTCATCGCTGCTGCCGGCCAGCCTGACCTTTAGCGCCATCGAAAAAGAGGCCATTATCCACGCCGCCCGGGTGACCAGCGGGCGGGTGCAGGAGATGTCGCAACTGCTGAATATCGGCCGCACCACCCTGTGGCGCAAAATGAAGCAGTACGATATCGACGCCAGCCAGTTCAAGCGCAAGCATCAGGCCTAGTCTCCTCGATACGCGCCATGGAGAACAGGGCGTCCGACAGACGATTGCTGTAGCGTTTGAGCGCGTCGCGCAGAGGGTGCGAGCGGTCCATGGCCGTCAGCAGACGTTCCAGCCGACGGGCCAGGGTGCGCGCCACGTGCAGCTGGGCGGAGGCGAGATTCTTCCCCGGGATCACAAACTGTTTCAGGGGGCCGCTTTCGGCCATATTGCGGTCGATAAGTCGCTCCAGGGCGGTGATCTCCTCCTCGCCGATCGTCTGGCTCAGGCGGACCAGGCCCCGCGCATCGCTGGCCAGTTCGGCCCCCAGCGCGAACAGCGTCTCCTGAATCTGATGCAGACTTGCCCGCAGCCCGGCGTCGCGGGTGGTGGCGTAGCAGACGCCCAGCTGGGATATCAGTTCATCGACGGTGCCGTAGGCCTCGACGCGAATATGATCTTTCTCGATGCGGCTGCCGCCGTACAGGGCGGTGGTGCCTTTATCTCCGGTGCGGGTATAGATACGGTACATTCAGCTTCTCTCACTTAACGGCAGGACTTTCACCAGCTGCCCGGCGTTGGCGCCGAGCGTACGCAGATGATCGCGGCTATCGGTGACGTGCCCGGTCGCCAGCGGCGCGTCCGCCGGCAGCTGGGCATGGGTTAGCGCGATCTCGCCGGCTGCGCTGAGCCCAATGCCCACCCGCAGCGTCGAGCTTCTGGCCGCCAGGGCGCTCAGCGTATCGGCGTCACCGCCTTCGTCGCAGGATACGGTCTGGCAGGGGACCCCCTGCTCCTCCAGCCCCCAGCACAGCTCATTGATGGCGCAGGCATGGTGCCCGCGCGGATCGTAAAACAGGCGTACGCCCGGCGGTGAAAGCGACATGACGGTCCCCTCGTTAACACTCAGAATGCCTGGCGGAAAATCGCGGCAATCTCCTGCTCGTTGCCCTTACGCGGGTTCGAGAACGCGTTGCCGTCTTTCAGGGCCATCTCCGCCATGTACGGGAAGTCGGCCTCTTTCACCCCCAGATCGCGCAGATGCTGCGGAATCCCGATATCCATCGACAGACGCGCGATGGCGGCGATAGCTTTTTCCGCCGCGTCGAGGGTCGACAGTCCGGCGATATTTTCGCCCATCAGTTCGGCGATATCGGCGAATTTTTCCGGGTTGGCGATCAGGTTATAGCGAGCCACGTGCGGCAGCAGGACGGCGTTGGCCACGCCGTGCGGCATGTCGTACAGCCCGCCCAGCTGATGCGCCATGGCGTGCACATAACCGAGGTTGGCGTTATTGAAGGCCATCCCGGCCAGCAGAGAGGCGTAGGCCATGTTTTCCCGCGCCTGAAGATTGCTGCCGAGGGCGACGGCCTGGCGCAGGTTGCGGGCGATGAGGCGGATCGCCTGCATGGCGGCGGCGTCAGTCACCGGGTTGGCGTCTTTAGAGATATAGGCCTCTACGGCGTGGGTCAGGGCATCCATCCCGGTCGCCGCGGTCAGGGCGGCCGGTTTGCCGATCATCAGCAGCGGATCGTTGATGGAGACCGACGGCAGGTTGCGCCAGCTGACGATCACAAACTTCACTTTGGTTTGGGTGTTGGTCAGGACGCAGTGGCGGGTGACCTCGCTGGCGGTGCCGGCGGTGGTGTTGACCGCGACGATGGGCGGCAGCGGGTTGGTCAGGGTCTCAATCCCGGCATACTGATAAAGATCGCCCTCATGGGTGGCGGCGATGCCGATGCCTTTGCCGCAGTCGTGCGGGCTGCCGCCGCCCACGGTGACGATAAGGTCGCACTGCTCGCGGCGAAACACGGCGAGACCGTCGCGCACGTTGGTGTCTTTCGGGTTCGGCTCGACGCCGTCAAAGATCGCCACCTCGATGCCGGCCTCCCGCAGATAATGCAGAGTTTTATCCACCGCGCCATCTTTTATCGCCCGCAGGCCTTTGTCGGTAACCAGCAGGGCTTTTTTACCCCCCAGCAGTTTGCAGCGTTCACCGACCACGGAAATAGCGTTGGGGCCAAAAAAGTTAACATTTGGCACCAGATAATCAAACATACGATAGCTCATAATATACCTTCTCGCTTCAGGTTATAATGCGGAAAAACAATCCAGGGCGCACTGGGCTAATAATTGATCCTGCTCGACCGTACCGCCGCTAACGCCGACGGCACCAATTACCTGCTGGTTTAAAATAACCGGCAGGCCGCCGCCAAAAATAATGATTCGCTGTTGATTGGTCAGCTGCAGACCATACAGAGATTGTCCTGGCTGAACCGCTGGCGTAATTTCATGGGTGCCTTGTTTCAGGCTGCAGGCGCTCCAGGCTTTATTCAGCGAAATATCACAGCTGGAGACAAAGGCTTCGTCCATCCGCTGGACAAGCAGCGTGTTGCCGCCGCGGTCAACCACGGAAAATACCACCGCTACGTTGATCTCATTAGCTTTTTTCTCCACTGCTGCCGCCATTTTCTGGGCGGCGGCCAGGGTGATAGTCTGAATGTGTTGGCTCTTGTTCATGATTATCTCCCGCGCCAGGGTAATGCTGACGCGAATAGTCAGTAGGGGGCGAAAGTAAAAAAACTATCGCCACGCGGTTGGCTTAATTTATTTTTCTCAGCGTTATTTTGTCGCCCGCCATGATTTAGTCAACAGGTCAAAAAAGGTCTCAGAAAAACGCGATGGCGGGATTTTTTTATTAATTGATTTATATCAATGCTGGCGATCACATTTTTTATTTTAGCCGTTGCGGCGGGGTTTCATAGTGAAACTGTTTGCCGATTTAACGTGCCAGATTGAAACAAAATTAATTTTATTTTTTTCACCAGTGGCTCCTTTAAAGTTCCGCTATTGCCGGTAATGGCCGGGCGGGCAGCGACGCTGGCCCGGCGTGTTCGCTACCGTCTGCGGATTTCACCTTTTGAGCCCATGAACAATGAAAAGATCAAAACGATTTGCAGTACTGGCCCAGCGCCCCGTCAATCAGGACGGGCTGATTGGCGAGTGGCCTGAAGAGGGACTGATCGCCATGGAAAGCCCCTTTGACCCGGTCTCGTCGGTCAAAGTGGAAAACGGTCGGATCGTCGAGCTGGACGGCAAGCGCCGGGACCAGTTTGATATGATCGACCGGTTTATCGCCGACTACGCGATCAACATTGAGCGCACGGAGCAGGCGATGCGTCTGGAGGCGCTGGAGATAGCCCGCATGCTGGTGGATATCCACGTCAGCCGGGAGGAGATCATCGCCATCACCACCGCCATCACGCCGGCCAAAGCGGTTGAAGTCATGGCGCAGATGAACGTGGTGGAGATGATGATGGCGCTGCAAAAGATGCGCGCCCGCCGAACGCCCTCCAACCAGTGCCATGTCACCAACCTGAAGGATAATCCGGTGCAGATTGCCGCCGACGCCGCCGAGGCCGGGATCCGCGGCTTCTCCGAGCAGGAGACCACGGTCGGTATTGCGCGCTATGCCCCGTTCAACGCCCTGGCGCTGCTGGTCGGCTCGCAGTGCGGCCGCCCCGGCGTGTTGACGCAATGCTCGGTGGAAGAGGCCACCGAGCTGGAACTGGGCATGCGTGGCTTAACCAGTTACGCCGAGACGGTGTCAGTCTACGGCACCGAGGCGGTATTTACCGACGGCGATGACACCCCATGGTCAAAGGCGTTCCTCGCCTCGGCCTACGCCTCCCGGGGGCTGAAAATGCGCTACACCTCCGGCACCGGCTCCGAAGCGCTGATGGGCTATTCGGAGAGCAAGTCGATGCTCTACCTCGAATCGCGTTGCATCTTCATTACCAAAGGCGCCGGGGTGCAGGGTCTACAGAACGGGGCGGTGAGCTGCATCGGCATGACCGGCGCCGTGCCCTCGGGCATTCGGGCGGTGCTGGCGGAAAATCTGATCGCCTCCATGCTCGACCTCGAAGTGGCCTCGGCCAACGACCAGACCTTCTCCCACTCGGATATCCGCCGCACCGCGCGCACCCTGATGCAGATGCTGCCGGGCACCGACTTTATTTTCTCCGGCTACAGCGCGGTGCCGAACTACGACAACATGTTCGCCGGCTCGAACTTCGATGCGGAAGATTTTGATGATTACAACATCCTGCAGCGCGACCTGATGGTTGACGGTGGACTGCGTCCAGTGACCGAGGCGGAAACCATCGCCATTCGCCAGAAAGCGGCGCGGGCGATCCAGGCGGTCTTTCGCGAGCTGGGGCTGCCGCCGATCGCCGACGAGGAGGTGGAGGCCGCCACCTACGCGCACGGCAGCAACGAGATGCCGCCGCGTAACGTGGTGGAGGACCTGAACGCGGTGGAAGAGATGATGAAGCGCAATATTACCGGCCTCGATATTGTCGGCGCGCTGAGCCGCAGCGGCTTTGAGGATATCGCCAGCAATATTCTCAATATGCTGCGCCAGCGGGTCACCGGCGATTACCTGCAGACCTCGGCCATTCTCGATCGACAGTTCGAGGTGGTGAGCGCGGTCAACGACATCAATGACTATCAGGGGCCGGGCACCGGCTATCGCATCTCCGCCGAACGCTGGGCGGAGATCAAAAATATTCCGGGCGTGGTCCAGCCCGACACCATTGAATAAGGCGGTATTCCTGTGCAACAGACAACCCAAATTCAGCCCTCTTTTACCCTGAAAACCCGCGAGGGCGGGGCGGCTTCTGCCGATGAACGCGCCGATGAAGTGGTGATCGGCGTCGGCCCCGCCTTCGATAAACACCAGCATCACACCCTGATCGATATGCCCCATGGCGCGATCCTTAAAGAGCTGATTGCCGGGGTGGAGGAAGAGGGACTTCACGCCCGAGTGGTGCGCATTTTGCGCACGTCCGACGTCTCCTTTATGGCCTGGGATGCGGCGAACCTGAGCGGCTCGGGGATCGGCATCGGTATCCAGTCGAAGGGCACCACGGTCATCCATCAGCGCGATCTGCTGCCGCTCAGCAACCTGGAGCTGTTCTCCCAGGCGCCGCTGCTGACGCTGGAGACCTACCGGCAGATTGGCAAAAACGCCGCGCGCTATGCGCGCAACGAGTCACCTTCGCCGGTGCCGGTGGTGAACGACCAGATGGTGCGGCCGAAATTTATGGCCAAAGCCGCCCTGTTTCATATCAAAGAGACCAAACATGTGGTGCAGGACGCCGAGCCCGTCACCCTGCACGTCGACTTAGTAAGGGAGTGACCATGAGCGAGAAAACCATGCGCGTGCAGGATTATCCGTTAGCTACCCGCTGCCCGGAGCATATCCTGACGCCCACCGGCAAACCATTGACCGACATCACCCTCGAGAAAGTGCTCTCTGGCGAGGTGGGCCCGCAGGATGTGCGGATCTCCCGGCAAACCCTTGAGTACCAGGCGCAGATTGCCGAGCAGATGCAGCGCCATGCGGTGGCGCGCAATTTTCGCCGCGCGGCGGAGCTTATCGCCATCCCTGACGAGCGCATTCTGGCTATCTATAACGCGCTGCGCCCGTTCCGCTCCTCGCAGGCGGAGCTGCTGGCGATCGCCGACGAGCTTGAGCACACCTGGCATGCGACGGTGAATGCCGCCTTTGTCCGGGAGGCGGCGGAAGTGTATCAGCAGCGGCATAAGCTGCGTAAAGGAAGCTAAGCGGAGGTCAGTATGCCGTTAATAGCCGGGATTGATATCGGCAACGCCACCACCGAGGTGGCGCTGGCGTCCGACGACCCGCAGGCGAGGACGTTTGTTGCCAGCGGGATCGTCGCGACGACGGGCATGAAAGGGACGCGGGACAATATCGCCGGGACCCTCGCCGCGCTGGAGCAGGCTCTGGCGAAAACGCCATGGTCAATGCGCGATGTGTCTCGCATCTATCTTAACGAAGCCGCGCCGGTCATTGGCGATGTGGCGATGGAGACCATCACCGAGACCATTATCACCGAGTCAACCATGATCGGTCATAACCCGCAGACCCCGGGCGGGGTGGGCGTCGGCGTGGGGACGACCATCGCCCTCGGCCGGCTGGCGACGCTGCCGGCGGCGCAGTATGCCGAGGGGTGGATCGCGCTGATTGACGACGCTGTCGATTTCCTTGACGCCGTGTGGTGGCTCAATGAGGCGATCGACCGCGGGATCAACGTGGTGGCGGCGATCCTCAAAAAGGACGACGGCGTGCTGGTGAACAACCGCCTGCGCAAAACCCTGCCGGTGGTGGATGAAGTGACGCTCCTGGAGCACGTGCCCGAGGGGGTGATGGCGGCGGTGGAGGTAGCCGCGCCGGGGCAGGTGGTGCGGATCCTGTCGAATCCCTACGGCATCGCCACCTTCTTTGGGCTGAGCCCGGAGGAGACCCAGGCCATCGTCCCCATCGCCCGCGCGCTGATTGGCAACCGCTCAGCGGTGGTGCTCAAGACCCCCCAGGGCGACGTGCAGTCGCGGGTGATCCCGGCGGGCAAGATCTACATCAGCGGCGAAAAGCGCCGTGGAGAAGCCGATGTCGCCGAGGGCGCGGAGGCGATCATGCAGGCGATAAGCGCCTGCGCTCCGTTACGCGACATCCGCGGCGAACCGGGCACCCACGCCGGCGGCATGCTCGAGCGGGTGCGCAAGGTGATGGCGTCCCTGACCGGCCATGAGATGAGCGCGATTTACATCCAGGATCTGCTGGCGGTGGATACATTTGTTCCGCGCAAGGTGCAGGGCGGGATGGCTGGGGAGTGCGCCATGGAGAATGCCGTCGGGATAGCGGCGATGGTGAAATCGGATCGTCTGCAGATGCAGGTTATCGCCCGTGAGCTGAGCGCCCGACTCCAGACTGAGGTGGTCGTGGGCGGCGTGGAAGCCAACATGGCCATCGCCGGGGCGTTAACCACGCCGGGCTGTGCGGCGCCGCTGGCGATCCTCGACCTCGGCGCCGGTTCGACGGATGCGGCGATCGTCAGCGCGGAGGGGCAGATCGCCGCGGTGCATCTCGCCGGGGCGGGAAATATGGTCAGCCTGCTGATTAAAACCGAGCTGGGTCTCGAGGATCTTTCGCAGGCGGAAGCGATAAAAAAATACCCGCTGGCCAAAGTGGAAAGCCTGTTCAGTATCCGCCACGAGAATGGCGCAGTGGAGTTCTTCCGGGAAGCCCTCAGCCCGGCGGTGTTCGCCAAAGTGGTGTACATCAAGGAGGGCGAACTGGTGCCGATCGATAACGCCAGCCCGCTGGAAAAAATTCGTCTTGTGCGCCGCCAGGCGAAGGAGAAAGTGTTTGTTACCAACTGCCTGCGCGCGCTGCGCCAGGTCTCCCCCGGCGGTTCCATTCGCGATATCGCCTTTGTGGTGCTGGTGGGCGGCTCATCGCTGGATTTTGAGATCCCGCAGCTGATCACCGACGCCCTGTCGCACTACGGCGTGGTCGCCGGGCAGGGCAACATTCGGGGAACAGAAGGGCCGCGCAATGCGGTCGCCACCGGGCTGGTGCTGGCCGGTCATGCCGATTAAGCCGGCGCTCGCGCCAGCCTCTCTCTATAACGTGCTATTTCAGGATGCCAATGATGAACCAGACTTCTAGCTTAACCGGGCAGTGCGTGGCCGAGTTTCTTGGCACCGGACTGCTCATTTTCTTCGGCGCGGGCTGTGTCGCTGCGCTGCGGGTCGCCGGAGCCAGCTTTGGCCAGTGGGAAATCAGTATTATCTGGGGCCTCGGCGTCGCCATGGCCATCTATCTGACGGCTGGCGTCTCCGGCGCGCACCTTAATCCGGCCGTCACTATTGCCCTGTGGCTGTTCGCCTGTTTTGAACGCCGTAAAGTACTGCCGTTTATTGTCGCCCAGACGGCCGGGGCATTCTGCGCCGCCGCCCTGGTGTACGGGCTCTATCGTCAGCTGTTTCTCGATCTTGAACAGAGCCAGCATATCGTTCGCGGTACCGTCGCCAGCCTTAACCTGGCCGGGGTCTTTTCCACCTACCCGCATCCGCATATCACCTTTTGGCAGGCGTTTGCCGTAGAGACCACCATCACGGCGATCCTGATGGCGATGATCATGGCTCTGACCGACGACGGCAATGGCATCCCGCGCGGGCCGCTGGCGCCGTTGCTGATTGGCTTGCTGATCGCCGTGATCGGCGCGTCGATGGGGCCGCTAACCGGCTTTGCGCTGAATCCGGCGCGTGATTTTGGCCCTAAACTGTTTACCAGTCTGGCCGGCTGGGGCGCGATGGCCTTTACCGGCGGGCAGTCGATACCCTACTTTTGGGTGCCGCTGCTGGCGCCGGTGGTGGGGGCGATTATGGGAGCGTTTTTATACCGCAAGCTTATCGGCCACCATCTGCCGTGCGAATGCGCTAGCGATGAGTGAGACGGGGCCCGCCGCATCACGGCGGGCAACGAGGTTAACTTCCCCCGGCGAGTCGCCGGGGATCAGGGTTACTTCTTGATGATCGCATTGAGCTCGCCGAGTTTGGCGGCGGGGTTCTTGTGGCACTGCTGCAACATTTTCGGCACCGAGACGGTCTCGACTTCATGCCAGTCGACGTAGTCCCCGCCGCTGAAGTCGGTGTTGCGGTTCACCACCCAGAAGGCCACCGGGGTCATGCTTTTTGGGTTCATATCCATAAACTCCTGACAGGTCATATTCTGCGGTGTGGTTTCCAGAACCGCGAACGCCGGGCTGGTCATCAGACAGAATGTGGTGGCCGCTACGGTCAGTACGAGTGCTTTAGGCAAATTCATTTTCTTCTCCAGTGACAAAATAGGGCTTAAGCCTGGGCGTGCTTCATTTTATTGCGCAGGACCAGCAAGCCGATGGCGCTAAATATCATTTCAACGCCGATAAAGGCGGTAATAAATATCCAGCTTTGCTGCGGATTCATGGCCAGCCACAGGCAGGCGATAAGTAAATCCAACAGGCCGATAAAAATATTCCAGCCGGCGCCGCTTTGTTTTCGGGTTTGACATCCGTTGACGATGCGGGAAATACCGCCGAGAACAAATAAAAAGCCGAATAAGAGGGCCAGGCTGCACATGCCGTTAAGAGGATTAACGACAAAGCTCAGGCCGAGCACGATCCAGGCGATGGCGAAGATCAGCGCCACCAGGCGTGATTTCCAGTGCTGCTGGCGGAAGACGATCAGGCTGTACAGTGAGTAGAAGCCGCAGATCATCAACAACATGCCGGTCACCGTGGCGAGATACCAGCCGGCGACCAGCGGCCAGGCCAGGCAACAGGCCCCGCAGATAAACAGCAGCGCGGCCATCAAGCCGGCATGCCGTTTATATCGAATCAAGACGCGTGGGTTAAACGCATTTAAGGTGTAATGGCTAAACATAAACATAATTGCTCCGCAGATCCCGGTTGCCGGCCTGACGCTGAATAAAATGCGTCATGCTTTATTCAGCGGGCCAAAAGAAAGGTCTGAGGAAAATAGTAGGCTGCGCTATCGGCAGGCGTAAATAAGAGCGCTGAAGTGACTTTATACGCCTTGTCTGACAGCTGTCAGACAAGGCCCGCAATATTCCTTCCGGGCTCTGATTCTCAATGCCCACGATATTTTTTAAGCTGGCTGCGTTTGGTGATGCTTACCGATTTTAATCAGGAGTTAACGATGAAAAAAGTCATTCTGGCGAGCCTGCTGGCAACCATGATGGGTACCTCTCCGGTGTGGGCAGCAGATAGCGCGACGGCAGCGCCAGCCGCGGCAGCCACAGCGCAGGTGCAGAAAGAAGCCGCCGATGTGCTGCAGGTGGCAGTGCAGGGCGCGAACGCGATGCGCGATGTCCAGTTCGCCCGTCTGGCGCTGTTCCATGGCCAGCCGGATAGCGCAAAAAAACTGACTGACGACGCCGCCGCGCTGCTGGCCGCCGATGACGCCAGCTGGGCGAAGTTTGTGAAAACCGATGCTAAAGCCAAAATGATCGCCGATCGCTATGTGGTCATTAACGCCTCTATCGCTCTGTCTGAAGACTATGTAGCCACGCCGGAAAAAGAGAGTGCCATTAAATCCGCTAACGAAAAACTGGCGAAAGGCGATCAGAAAGGGGCTATCGATACCCTCCGTCTGGCCGGTATTGGCGTAATTGAGAACCAGTATCTGATGCCGCTCAACCAGACCCGTAAGGCGGTGGCGCAGGCGCAAGACCTGCTGAAAGCTGGAAAATATTACGAAGCGAATCTGGTGCTGAAAGGCGCTGAAGAGGGCATCGTGGTGGACAGCGAGATGCTGGTGGCAGGCAACTGATACCTGTTCCACCCTGAGAGAGCGCAGAGGAAGAAACTGACAAGGATGTCCCCTTAACGGTCGGGCAGGCGGACTGCCCGACCGGAACGGCTAGCGGCCGATCAGGGCGTCGATTTCGTCGTCGATCTCGCGTATGACGCCGGTGATGCGCTGTACCACCTCCAGACAGCTTGCCGGCGTTAGCGAGTCAGGCCGCTTCGCCTCAAAAGGGGCGCACAGCGCTTGCAGCGCAGTAATCCCCAGAATTTGCGCTGAACCGTGCAGACGGTGCAGCGCTCGCAGAAAGATCTGCGGCTCATGCCGGGCGATTGCCTGTCCGGCAGCCTGTAAATCCGCGGCCGACGCATCGCGGAACGTCTCCAGCATCTCAGTCATCAGCGCCTGGTCTCCCCCGGTATTTTCGGTCAGCACGCTGAGCCGCAGGTGTCGGGCGACGTTTGGCGATGCGTGGCCCACCGCTAAACGGCTCAGCTCGTGGCTCAGCGTCTGTACCGACACCGGCTTAAACAGACACATATTCATGCCGCTGGCCAGACAGGCCTCCCGCGACTGCGGCAGCGCGCTGGCGGTCACCCCCCAAATCATCAGGTCCGGGTAGCGCCGACGTAGCGACGCCGCCAGCGTCAGGCCATCTTTCTTCGGCATATTGAGGTCCGTGATCAGCAGATCGTAATGTTTGCCAGCGAGCTTATTCTCCGCCTCTTCACCGTCGCAGGCTTCATCGACGCTATAGCCGATAGTGCTGAGCTGGCGCTTGAGCAGCAGCCGGTTGGTGGGATGGTCGTCGGCTATCAATATCGACAGCCCGGGCAAGGCCTGCTGCCTGGCCGGCAACGCCTTCGGCGCGCGAACGGCGCAGCGACTCACCTTGACTGGCAGGATGATGGTGAAGGTGGTCCCCACGCCAGGATGGCTAACCATCTCCAGTCGGCCCTGCATGAGTGCGACCAGCTCCTGGCAAATGACCAGACCCAGGCCGGAACCGGTCTGTTTGCGCCCCTGGCGCGCCTGGGCATAACGGTGAAAGAGAGTGGTCTGCTCTTCTTCTCCGATCCCGCAGCCGCTGTCGCTAATGATGAGGGTCAGCTCCCCCTGCGTCTCATCCGCTTGCGTCAGCCGGCAGTCGACCTGAATCGCGCCCTCGGTGGTAAACTTCAGCGCATTGCCGATGAGATTATTGAGGATTTGCCGCAGCGCCTGCGGGTCGATCCACAGCATGGTCCCCTCCTGTAGCGCGTTATGGTCGTGGAGCGCGATCCCCTTTTGCTGCGCCAGCGCGCCGAAGGTGTGACACTGCTGCGACACGACCTGTGCGACCTCGCTCCACTGCGGGGTGATCTGGTATTTTCCCGACTCAATCTTGTCGATATCGAGAATATTACCGATCAGCCCCAGCAGGGTTTGCGCCGTCGACCCCGCCAGCTCGATCGCCTCTTTACGCTGACCGACGTTCAGCTCCGGTTTCGCCAGCAGTTCCAGAAAGCCGACGATGGCGCTCACCGGCGTGCGCAGCTCGTGGCTCATGCTGGCCAGAAAGCGACTCTTGGCTTTTGTCGCCTGAATCGCTTTGTCTTTTTCCCGCTCCAGGGCGCAGGAGAGGGCCTCCTTCTGCGCCAGCTCCTCCTCCAGTCGCTGCTGAGAGTCTTTACGTTTGCGCACTTCCCGGCACAGGGAGAGTCCCCAGCCGAGGCTGATGGCGATCAGCACCAGCGCGAAGGCGATCAGCTGGTAAAACTGGCGGCTGTACTGGCTCCAGTTCTCTATTTGCTGGCTGGAAATTTTCGACCACTTCTCGGTCATCTGCAGAATATCCCGCGGCGGAATGGCCTGCAGCGCTTTGCTGAGGATGGCGGCCAGCACCGGCTCATCGCGCGGGATCGCCAGCCGAATGGCGGCGACCGGGAGTCCGTCGATGCGGGCGTAGTGCAGACCCTGTGGATAATAGTGGTCGATCATATAGCGGGCGGAAAGCTCCGACGCTACCGCGGCATCCACCTCGCCTTCCTCCACCATCTTCATCGCGACGCCAACGTTATCCGTCTCCACCCAGTCAACCTGTGGAAAGCGCGCTTTCAGGTCGTGGGCGGCGATTGGCCCCACTGGCAGGGCGATCCGCGCCGGGCGGGCCAGCAGATGTGGGTCGGGGGCGCTGCCGCGGGCGACCAGCACAAAAGCCACGTTAATCAGCGGGTCGCTGAGGGTGACGTAGGCCTGCGGCTGTGGTGTCAGGGTCGCGGCGGGCATGATCGCCCAGTCCTCTTTTTCCATCCGCTTTGCCAGATCCTGACGGTTGCGCACCAGGATGGGGTCAAACTGCAGCCCGGTCTGTAGCGAGAAAATATTCAGCATATCGGCCATAATGCCGCGCAGCTCGTCCTCGTCATCCACCAGAGTAAAAGGCGGAAAGTAGGGGTTGACCAGCAGGCGGACGCGACGATGCTTCTGTAGCCAGCGCTGCTCTTCGGCGCTAAAGGATAGCGGCGTATTGAGAAATGACAGATCGCCGCGGTTGAGCCAGTTTTGCATGATCCGCATCGCGGTATCGCTGTCGATAGCGTGGATAAAACGGTCAAGGAGCTGGTGCAGCGCCGGTCGATCCTCGCGGGTGACAAAGCGGTTGTGCTGCTCCTGCTGACGAAAATAGTGTGCGATGACCAGCGATTGCGAGAAATATTTCGAGATGCAGTGGCCGGTGGTGATGTTATTGCCGATGAAATACTGATTCTCGCCGCTGACCACCGAGGCGAGAGCCTGATAGTCGCTATCGTAAAGGGTGATTTTGGCGTTGGGAAACGCCTGCTGAATGATATCGAAAAAGGCGCAATCGCGGGTGCAGGCCAGCGTGACGCGGCGGTCGGTGGTCAGCGGCGGCAGGGGGGATTTTAGCGAGGTGACCAGCGTCGGCCAGGTTTTGATCAGCGGTGCGGTGTGCGTCAGTCCCGGGACGAGCGCATCCCGGTGCGCCACCTGAGTGAGCAGGGTATCCACCTGGCGGTCGGCCAGGGCGGCCAGCGCCTGCTGCTCGGTGTCATATTGGCGGATAACCACCTTCAACCCGAGGCTGTGCGCCATTAGCGCCAGATAGTCGGCGTTAATTCCCTGATAGCTCTCCTCGTCGCTGTCGTAGACGATAGGCGTCATCTCAGGCAGCCAGGTGCCGACGGTCAGCGTCGGCCGGGCGGCCAGCCAGACCTTTTCCGTATCGTTAAGCGGAATGTCGATTGCCGCAATGTGGGCATGGCTTTTCAGCTCCAGTTGCTTCATGGCAAACGCGGCGGGGGAGTGGCTTAGCGCCAGTCCGACAATCAGGGATAAAATAAGACGAACGACCATGGCATCACCCTATTTTATTGCGTTGCGCAAAGTCATAAAGCTCAAGCAGGGAGCTGCAGCCTAATTTATCCATCAGACGGACCTTATAGGTGCTGACCGTCTTATTGCTGATATTCATTTTGCTGCCGATGGTGGTGTAGTCGACGCCGCTGAGGATATAGCGGAAGACTTTCATCTCCTGCGTTGACAGCGTATCCAGCCGGTCCTGATCGGTGATGCCGTGGGTGCAGAAGCGCTCCAGTGAAAAGGGGAAATAGCTGTAGCCATTATTGGCCGCCTCGATCGCGGCGAGGATATTATTCATTCCCTCTTTTTTACTCACAAAACCATTGGCCCCGCAGTCGGCGCTGCGTTTGCCGTAGAACCGTTCATTTTTGGCGGAAATGACGATAATTTTTCCCTGGTAGCGGCGTTTGCGCAGCTGCTCAAGAACGTCGATGCCGCTGAGCTCCGGAATATCGACGTCAACGATCAGCAGGTCAGGCTGCATCGTTTCGGCGGCCTGCACCGCATGAGCGCCGCTGTCGAGCTCTGCCGCGACGGTAATACCGTTGGTATCGAGTAGGTTGCGAATGGCGATACGTGCCAATGGATGATCGTCAATGATTATCGCATTCATGGGGGCGTAAATCCTGATATGAAAAAGAAGGGCGATGTCTGGTGCAGGTGCGGCGGGGGTTATTTTTATCGATGCCGTAATAAGGCGCAATTGTAACACAAATCGTTTTCGCCCGGGGAAGATATTCTGGGCGAACCCTTCGCTGAATATATTTGCATATCTGGATGACAGCTGTAGGAACAGGCGTTCGCTTACTTCAGCGCTGTCTGGTATTAAAAAAAATGCAAACGATTAATCTGCTCTTTTTAAGGTGAGTTGCCGGGAATATCGTCCGGTGACAACTGGCAGGTAAAATAATAACAATGGCAAAAGTGAAGCTCTCCCTTTGGAAAAAATGGGTTTGGAAACGTCTAATGGCAGGAATAATACTCGTGGCAATGAGTAGCGCCGCGGTGGGAAAGGACGCCTCGCCCGCTGAGGCGCGGACGCGCGATATGATGCGCTGTCAGGATTATCTGCAGCTGGATCCGCGCACCTGGACGCCGATGGTGATCTGGCTGATGAACGATCCTTTTTCCCTGCAGCCGCCGGAGTGGACCGACTTCCATGAAGCCGAGCTGGTGCTGACGCCGATCCTCACCGAAATCTGCCGTCAGGAGCCAGATGCCTGGCTGACTTCGCTGCGTGAACGGCTCAATTCCTACCAGCAGGTGCGGTCGCTAAATTAAGCGACCGCGATAAAGCGGCAGAAAAAGTGACTAAATGTGCAGTTAGCAGCCCATTCCTGCGCCGGGGATCGGCAGCGGTCCGCTTTTTGCGACAGGGCGTCGCAGGCCTTGCTCGCTGGCGTCGGGTTGGCGCCGGCGCAAATGGCATCCAGAGGCGCTGTCATCTGCGCGCTTCACATTTAGTTCCCGGCGGCAGAAAAATTCAGCGTTAATCCAACGCCGACCTCGTTAATTTTGATAAAACGCGCCAGGCTAACCTTCGCCGCAAGATCGGTACAATGGCATGGATAGACGGAGCCCGGGGACAATGCTTTGAGGTAATCCCCTGTCTGTGTGAGGCGATCTTCATCAGCATTTTGCAAATGGAACCCGCCAATGACCGAAACAATGTGATGTTCTCCGGTAACCTGTTTCGCATATTCAATAATGTTAGCTATTCCCGCGTGAGAACAGCCTGTGACTACCACCAGTCCATCTTCTGTCTTTATTGCCAGCGCAGAATCATCCATAACGTAATCATCAGTCATTTCGCCTGTCTCATCCACCGTTTGGCCTACCGGTGTCAGCATCTCGAATTTATTGTCCCTTGGTATTTGACCAAGGAAGATGATGTTTTCAGTGAGTGGATAAGGTTTTTGGCTGCAAACTTTGTTGAAGAAGAGATCATTTTTATCGAATCTGTAGTTTATCCCTATAGATTTTTCATCAAAATACTTTGGGCTTAATGCATCTGGATGGCAGATTAAGTTTATCTTCTTCTCGGGAGTGAAGTTGAGTCGATCATAATATTGGGTTAAATGATTGAGTCCCCAGGTATGATCGTTATGGCCATGGGATAACACGATACTATCGATACTGGTCAAATCTATTTTCAACGTTTGCGCATTTTGCAGGAAAACATCTGAATATCCCGTATCGAAAAGGATTTTTTGACTATCATACTCAATCAGATAAGACACACCAGGTTCACCGATAAGGTACCTGTCAATTAATGTATTATTATCAACCAGAACCGTTAATTGCATCAATAAATCCTCGATGTGGCGCCAACAATATAAAAAACGACATCTTTCTATTCTGGACTGGTGTTATGCCACACTCATTGCGGATAAGCAATTCACCAACATTTGTCATGCATGCCAGGGTTGACCAGATGTCGCCGGGAAAAAGGATGAGCTTAACTAAAAAATTTGCATAGTGCCGTTTCTCGCTTGCGTTAGCCATTTATGCAATCGCGGCCATGCTCATCGCAAGGGAGACAGTAGTTATGCAATCGCTGTTTTTTATCCCTGACAACACAACCGGTCTATGGGGATACCGATATCGCGCCACGCCCTGATGGTCGACCAATCGAACGCTACCGTAAAGTCGGGCCGTTCGACATGAACGATCCTGAGGGCAGCAGGGATAGGAATGCGCAGTTGCCCGCATCGCTGACCTGACTTGAGAAACGTCGTATCCAGTAGCATTGCTAATATTGATATATCTTATTTCTATTTGTTATTAATGAATCATTGACAGTATTTAGCTGAACTGATTCAGCTAATGGCTCACAGGATAATATTTTGTAAAAATTATGTGATTAAAATTTAAAGGTTTGTAGTCAGCGCTAAAGATAGAAAGATCGTCTGGATTTTATCCGCTACCTTGAAGGGATTAATAAATCTGCGTTATAAATTAACCGCACTATTTAGAATGAAATGGAAATATCTGAATGAACAATTCAGAGAAATAGTGAAATAAATCTTATTATACTGGTAGCTTCAGGACAGGGTATGTTTATGAAGAATGGAATTATTCTATCAATCGCCGACCGCATCAAAGATGCGCTTCCCATACCAACAGACGAATTCAGGAAAAGGCTTGAAGAGGACTGTTATGTAATATGGAAATTGCCACACTTTGATGCACAAGAAATCACTCAAACCCCCGTCGTTCCCTCTTATGCTGATTATGTCGAGTCAAAAAATGCAGCGTTACATGGCGCTTATCTTTCTGCACATTTTCAGGCCGGCCTATGGCCCGTCGTCTATCAGGGCGAAAATAACGGACATCTTATAAGGCATGTCTGCCCGATGCTCCAGGCAGAAGAGAAAATAAGTTCTCAGGGGGCTAAGTATGACTTTTACCCGCATGTCGATAATCCCGATCTGTACATTACCGGCGAGACGCCGTCTAACCGACTTGGCGGCTGTCCTGACACTCTGAGTTTGTTGTGTCTCAGGAAAGAGGAAGGCGTTCACACCAGTCTGTTAAAACTGGATCAGATTCTGAAGAGGCTTTCTGATAAGGATATCGCTATTCTTGCCAGCCCCGCCTTCAGGATTAAACGGCCAGCCAGCTTTACAGAGGGATCCAGTATTGAGAAGGTGCCGATTATTGTGAGCGACAACGGTGTCTGGTATTCACGATTTGACTGGCACAATACTCAAGGTATGACTCTCGAAGCCGAAGCCGCGCTGGAAAAAATGCGATTTATCACCCTGGAACATGACCTGTGGTTCAATGTTCCGCTGGAGCCAGGGTATGCAGTGACTTTTTTAAACCAAAGAACAATGCATACCAGAAATGCTTTTGAACCTCGTTTTGATGGCACGGACAGGTGGTTATTGCGGGTTTTTGCTATGAAACACAGACCAACTGATACGCAGCTTGTCGATTCTTCACTTTGTCTCCACCACCTGCGCACACTATAACGGAACAAAAAATGTCAGATTTAGTTAATCACTCAATGTTCATTGAGGGAAGCGTTATTGCTCATTACCTTGTTCTCGGGGTGATCCTACTGGTTATTGCATCATTTATCGCGGGCTATATTGATGCGATTGCGGGCGGTGCTGGACTCGTGTTAATTCCAGCCTTTATCCTGACAGGGCTACCACCTCAGCTTGCGCTGGGACAGGAAAAACTGGTCAGTACTATAGGCACCATCGCTGCCATTAAGAACTTTGTTAAAAATAAGTCTGTTATCTGGCGCGTTATCCCTGCGGGATTAATTTCTGCCCTGGCGGGAGCCTATGTGGGCGCGAAGGTGATATTACTTTTGCCTGTGGAGACCTTATCGATCGTCATTGTGGTGCTATTACCCGTTGGTTTACTCGCAGCAACGATTAAGGGAAAAATTAAAGAGTCCGCAGACGACTCTGCCAGGACTAACTTTCTGGCAATCTTTGTAGTGTGTTTTATCGTGGGTTTTTATGATGGTTTTTTTGGCCCTGGGACCGGTAGCCTTTTCATCATTGCCTTAACGGTTATTAATAAGTTTGGACTGCTGCAGGCATCCGCGACCAGCAAAATCTTTAATTTTGCATCCAATATAGGGGCGTTTGTTGCCTTTGCGATTGCCGGTAAGATGGCTTATTTAATCGGCATTCCGATGATTATTGCCAGCCTGGCTGGTAATCACATTGGCAGTCTGCATGCCATTAAAACCAATGGTGAAATTATCCGTAAAGTTCTCTTTGTCACCGTGGGTGCGATGATGGTGACGCTTTCAGTAAAATATTTTACAGGAGTATGAAATGGCAATGGGCAATGAAAATATCGTCGTGCGGCTGGCGCAAGAC
This sequence comes from Klebsiella sp. JN_Kp127, assembly GCF_040062505.1. NCBI lineage: Bacteria > Pseudomonadati > Pseudomonadota > Gammaproteobacteria > Enterobacterales > Enterobacteriaceae > Klebsiella > Klebsiella sp. JN_Kp127. The sequence goes on along the minus strand of NZ_JBEAHS010000035.1, from coordinate 66,358 downwards.
TCTGACATTCCAGAGGTGAAACAACTGCTGGAGCGCTATCACGCAAAAAATCTTGCGGGAGAGCAACGGGCGAATGGATTTGTCACCACCGATATGACGGAGCAGCAGTTAAATGAACTGCGTTCAGCCGAAAGTGGTGTGGTGATTGCGGTTGATAGTACATGCGACAAGGTCATTGGCCTGTTGCTTGGTGGATCGTGGGAATTTCTCAGCCCCTGGCCCATGTTTAAATACATGGCAAGTATTCTCAATGAATATCACTACCAGGGAAAAAATCTGGATGCGGTTAGCTCATACCAGTATGGCCCCATCTGTGTCGCAGAAGAGTATCGTGGCCAGGGCGTAGGCGAGATGCTGCTTGAGTATCAACGCAAGGTGTTTGCACCGCGTTATCCCGTCATCGTTACCTTTGTCAATGTGCTGAACCCGCGCTCGTATGCATTTCATACCCGCAACCAGTTTGAGGACGTCGGTTTCTTTCACTTCAATGGCAATAAGTACCACATGATGGCGTTACCGACCTCCTGAGAGGTGGGCTGATACATTGCGGCAGACCCGGCGGGCGTCTTCGGCGCCTGCCGGCATAAGCGAAGGTCCGGGTTTGGCCGGTGGCTGACCGGATTCTGCTCTTTTCAGGGGCGTCTGGAAAAGGAAAAGGGCCTACGTTTTCACGTAAGCCCTTGATATCTGGTGGCCCCTGTTGGGTTTGAACCAACGACCAAGCGATTATGAGTCGCCTGCTCTAACCACTGAGCTAAGGGGCCGTAGCGAGGGATTATAAAGTAACTGACGGTTGCAATCCAGCGTAAAGCGCGCAGCTGCTGTTTTTATAAACAATGCATTTTCAATCCTTTATAATCATGTTTTAGCCATACAGCCGGAGAAAACATGATTAGCGATATCCTTGCGCCGGGCCTGCGCGTTGTCTTTTGCGGTATCAACCCGGGGAAGTCCTCCGCCCATACCGGCTTTCATTTTGCCCATCCTGGCAATCGCTTCTGGAAGGTCATCCATCAGGCCGGGTTTACCGACCGACAGCTCAGGCCGGAAGAGGAGCTGCAGCTGCTGGATACGCGCTGCGGCATCACCATGCTGGTTGAGCGTCCGACGGTGCAGGCCAGCGAGGTCGCCCTGCAGGAGCTGCGCAGCGGCGGCCGTGAGCTGGTGAGGAAGATTGAGGAGTATCAGCCGCAGGCGCTGGCGGTGCTCGGCAAGCAGGCCTTCGAGCTGGCCTTTAACCAGCGCGGCGCGAAGTGGGGGAAACAGGCCATGACCATCGGCACGACCCAGGTGTGGGTGCTGCCCAATCCCAGCGGCTTAAACCGGGCGACGCTCGATAAGCTGGTGGCGGCCTATCGTGAACTGGATGATGCCCTGGCGACCCGCGGCCAGTAGCGGAGAGGGGCGACTTTCCCCGAGCGACCAGCGAAACGCCATAAAAAAAGCTCCCCGCAGGGAGCTTTTTAACCGGCTGGCGACGATTAATCGTCGAGGAAGCTACGCAGCACTTCAGAACGGCTCGGGTGGCGCAGTTTACGCAGCGCCTTCGCTTCGATCTGACGGATACGTTCGCGAGTAACGTCGAACTGTTTACCCACTTCTTCCAGCGTGTGGTCGGTATTCATGTCGATACCGAAACGCATACGCAGGACTTTCGCTTCACGAGCGGTAAGGCCGGCCAGCACGTCGTGCGTTGCCGCGCGCAGGCTCTCGGTGGTCGCGGAATCCAGCGGCAGCTCGAGGGTGGTATCCTCGATGAAATCCCCCAGATGCGAATCTTCATCGTCGCCGATCGGCGTTTCCATGGAGATAGGCTCTTTGGCGATCTTCAGCACTTTACGGATCTTGTCTTCCGGCATCAGCATGCGCTCAGCCAGCTCTTCCGGGGTCGGTTCACGGCCCATCTCCTGCAGCATCTGGCGGGAGATACGGTTGAGCTTGTTGATGGTCTCAATCATATGCACCGGAATACGGATGGTGCGCGCCTGATCCGCGATGGAGCGGGTAATGGCCTGACGGATCCACCAGGTGGCGTAGGTCGAGAACTTATAGCCGCGACGGTATTCGAACTTATCAACCGCTTTCATCAGACCGATGTTGCCTTCCTGAATCAGGTCGAGGAACTGCAGACCGCGGTTGGTGTATTTCTTGGCGATCGAGATAACCAGACGCAGGTTCGCTTCCACCATCTCTTTCTTCGCCCGGCGGGCTTTCGCTTCACCGATGGACATGCGACGGTTGATATCCTTCACCTGCTCGATGGTCAGGCCGGTCTCTTCTTCGATCTGCTGCAGCTTCTGCAGGCCGCGCTGCACGTCTTCTTTCACTTCCAGCAGCTTCTCGGACCACGGCTTGTTCATCGCCACCGCGGCGTTGAACCAGGTTTCGCTGGTTTCGTTGCCGGTGAACAGGGTGATGAAGTTTTTCTTCGGCATTTTGCACTGCTCAACGCACAGCTTCATGATGATACGTTCCTGAGTACGAACGCGATCCATCATGCTGCGCATGCTGTTGACCAGGTAATCGAACTGCTTCGGCACCAGGCGGAACTGCTTGAAGACTTCAGACAGCTTCAGGATCTCTTCCTGGGCGGCGGCATGGCTACGACCTTTGGCTTTGATGGTGTCGCGCGTCAGCTCGTACTGGGTACGCAGCTCGGCGAACTTCTCACGGGCCAGCTCAGGGTCGATGCTGTTGTCGTCATCGCTGTTGTCGTCGGCGTCTTCATCTTCGTCTTCGTCTTCGTCGTCATCCATCTCTTCCTGAGACAGCTCGGAGCCAACGTGGGTGGCGGTCGGCGCCATATCTTCTTCGGCGTTCGGATCGACGAAACCGGTGATCAGATCGGACAGACGGGCTTCTTCCGCTTCAACGCGGTCGTACTGCTCAAGCAGGTAGGTGATCGCTTCCGGATATTCGGCAACGGAGCACTGCACCTGGTTGATGCCGTCTTCGATGCGTTTGGCGATGTCGATTTCGCCTTCACGGGTCAGCAGCTCTACGGTACCCATTTCACGCATGTACATGCGCACCGGGTCGGTCGTGCGCCCGATTTCGGATTCCACGCTGGAGAGCACCTGCGCGGCGGCTTCGGCAGCATCTTCATCCGCGGTGTTTTCGGCAAGCATCAGATCATCGGCATCCGGTGCTTCTTCCATCACCTGAATGCCCATGTCGTTGATCATTTGGATGATGTCTTCGATCTGATCGGAATCGACGATATCTTCCGGCAGATGGTCATTGACCTCGGCATAGGTCAGATAGCCTTGCTCCTTACCACGTTGGACAAGAAGCTTCAGCTGTGACTGCGGGTTTTGCTCCATAAGACGGTATCCACACTTAATTCGTTTGATTGGTGTCGGCAGGCGGGCTGTCGACATTTAAAGCGAGGGCGTACTTATATTATTGCCGCTGCGCCTCTGCGCGGCTGTCGGGGGCTTCCCGATCGATACTCGGCACTTAAGCCGTTAAATACGGTGTCCTTCACGTTGCTCTGCGTTCTGCTGCTGCATCAATGCAACGTGAATGACTGAGTCTGTCATTTATTTCTTCGCCAGCTCCTGGCTGATGGTCCAGAGCTCCCGGCGTTCCTCACTGCTTAAACCGTGTGTGCGATCGCGAGCTATCAACTCTTCCTGTCGCAGTTCCAGCAGTGAATCAAACATATGGTTGAGCGAGTCGGTGAAGGTTTGTTCAGCGATATCTTTATCTGCTATATCGTCCCACATCGACAGTTTTTCAAGGGTTGCGGCCTCTTTTGTGCCGCGATATTGCTCTAAAAGTTGCCCGGTTGTCAGACCAGGCTGCGCCAGACAGCTTTTCACCAGCTCGCCGAACAGGCTCAGCCCCGGCATTTTGCGCGAGTCCAGCCCTTCCAGCGGTGGGACTAACGGCGCCAGATCCGGGTTTTGCACCAGCAGTCCTATCAGTATACGCATGGTCGTGCGTTTTAGCTGTGGTGCGGGGCGCGGCGCGCCATTTTCCGCCTGTTTTGGCATTAAACGTTCAAGCTGGGCGTCATCTAAAATGCCCAGCTTGTTGCCCAGCTCCTGACGCAAATAGATGCGCAGGGTTTCGCCCGGCACCTGGGTTATCAGCGGCAGCGCCAGCGTGCTCAGCTGCGCGCGCCCGTCCGGCGTGCTGAGGTCGACCTGCGGCAGCAGACTGTTAAACAAGAACGTGGAGAGCGGCTGAGCCTGCTCCATCCGCGCCTCGAACGCCGCTTTGCCCTCTTTACGCACCAGCGTATCCGGGTCTTCGCCGTCAGGCAGAAACATAAAGCGCAGCTGGCGACCATCGGTCATGTACGGCAGCGCCGTCTCCAGCGCGCGCCAGGCGGCATCGCGGCCGGCCCGGTCGCCGTCGTAGCAGCAGATGACGTTATTGGTCACCCGGAACAGCAGCTGGATATGGTCGGCCGTGGTCGAGGTACCCAGCGAGGCGACAGCATAGTTGATGTCGTACTGCGCCAGCGCCACGACGTCCATATAGCCTTCGACAACCAGCAACCGCGGTGGTTCGGGGTTGTCCTGCTGCGCTTCATACAGGCCATACAGCTGACGGCCTTTATGGAATATGTCGGTTTCCGGGGAGTTGAGATACTTCGGCAGGGCATCGCCCAGCACCCGTCCGCCAAACCCAATCACCCGGCCTCGCTTATCGCGGATGGGAAACATTACCCGTTCGCGGAAGCGATCGTAACTGCGTCCCTGATCGTTAGTGACCAGCATGCCGGCATCAATAAGCGACTGGCGGTTTTCCTGATTGCCGCCAAAACGTTTTAAAACGTTATCCCAACCTGGGGGAGCATAGCCGATGGCAAAGCGCGTAATCACCTCGCTGCTTAACCCCCGTTTTGCCAGGTACTGGCGCGCAGGGTCGGCGGCGGGTTGCATCAGAGACTGTTGATAAAACGTATTCAGACCATCCAGTAACTGGTAGAGGTTCTGCCGTTGATGGCGCTCTATCTGGCTGGGTCCGTTGCCTGCTTCATAAGGCACTTCGAGGTTGTGCATGGCGGCCAGCTCTTCGACCGTTTCCACGAACTCGAGCTTGTCGTAGTTCATCAGGAAATCGATAGCATTGCCGTGCGCCCCGCAGCCGAAGCAGTGGTAAAACTGTTTTTCACCGTTGACGGTGAAAGAGGGGGTTTTTTCGTTATGGAACGGACAGCACGCGTGAAAATTTTTGCCCTGCTTTTTCAGCTTTACCCGCGCATCGATCAGATCGACGATGTCGGTTCTGGCAAGCAGATCGCTAATAAATACACGTGGAATTCGTCCAGCCATAAGCCCCGTTATTTCTGATGACTATAAACGAAAATAAGCCGCGCATTCCTTTCGGAAGCACGGCCTTACAACTACAACTCGGTCTGAATTGAGAGCGTCGCTCTCAACAGATTAGTACAGACGAGTACGGCGTGCGTTTTCGCGAGCCAGTTTCTTCGCGTGACGTTTCACTGCAGAAGCTTTAGCGCGCTTACGTTCGGTAGTCGGTTTTTCATAGAACTCACGACGACGAACTTCCGCCAGAACACCTGCTTTTTCGCAGGAACGCTTGAAGCGACGCAGAGCTACGTCGAACGGCTCGTTTTCACGTACTTTAATTACCGGCATGTGCCTCTCACCTTTGATTAATTCGGTTTGCCGCTGGCCGCAATGCCAGCTTATTTCAAAATGGTGCGGAATTTTACTGCAACTACTGCTGCTTTGTAAAGCACCGGCGCCTTTTTTGAAAGGGACTTTTATAAGGGTGAGGAGTATACACGAAGAGAGCACCAGGGGTGAGCAAAGTTTTACATCGCCGGTCATTGGACCTACACTGCGCGGTATTGAAGCGAGGTAAAACAACTCATGCGTGTACTGGGCATTGAAACATCCTGCGATGAAACCGGCATCGCGATTTATGACGACCAGCAAGGTCTGTTAGCCAACCAACTGTATAGTCAGGTGAAACTGCATGCGGACTACGGCGGCGTGGTGCCGGAGCTGGCATCGCGCGACCACGTGCGCAAAACGGTGCCGCTTATCCAGGCGGCGCTGAAAGAGGCCGGTCTGACGGCGAAAGATATCGATGCCGTCGCCTATACGGCGGGTCCTGGCCTGGTGGGGGCGCTGCTGGTCGGCGCCACCGTGGGCCGGTCGCTGGCCTTCGCCTGGAACGTGCCGGCGATTCCGGTACACCATATGGAAGGGCACCTGCTGGCGCCGATGCTGGAAGATAACCCGCCAGCGTTCCCGTTCGTCGCGCTGCTGGTCTCCGGCGGTCATACTCAGCTGATCAGCGTCACCGGCATCGGCCAGTACGAGCTGCTGGGCGAGTCGATTGACGATGCGGCGGGCGAAGCCTTTGATAAAACCGCGAAACTGCTGGGGCTGGATTATCCCGGCGGGCCGATGCTGTCGAAAATGGCGTCCCAGGGTACTGAAGGCCGCTTCGTCTTCCCGCGTCCGATGACCGACCGTCCGGGGCTGGACTTCAGCTTCTCCGGTCTGAAAACCTTCGCCGCCAATACCATTCGCAGCAACGGCGACGATGAGCAAACCCGCGCCGACATCGCCCGCGCGTTTGAGGATGCGGTCGTCGATACGCTAATGATTAAATGTCGCCGCGCGCTGGAGCAAACCGGCTTTAAGCGTCTGGTGATGGCGGGAGGCGTGAGCGCCAACCGCACCCTGCGGGCGAAGCTGGCGGAGATGATGCAAAAACGCGGCGGCGAGGTGTTCTACGCCCGCCCTGAGTTCTGTACCGATAACGGCGCGATGATCGCCTACGCCGGCATGGTGCGTCTGCAAACCGGCGCCAAAGCCGAGCTTGGCGTGACGGTCCGCCCGCGCTGGCCGCTGGCCGAGCTGCCTGCCGCCTAAAGCGTCCTGACACAGGCCGACGTCACGTCGGCCTGCCTTCCTGACTACTCCATACTTTTACACAGCGAGCAGATGGCGCCCTGATGCTTATGCGAGTGCATCACGTCCGGGCGCTCGTACTCTTCCTCACAGCTAACGCATTGATATACGGTGGTCGAGGCGTTCCCCGCCGCGTCATAGCGCGGTTCGGCGATCCCGTCATCTCTCTGCTTAATGTAGTAGCGCCCGCGGGTGAGGATCCCCATCAGCGGGGTCATGACAAAGGCGACGACCAGCGCAATCAGCGGCGAGAACGGCGCCAGCGTCGTCCCCAGCAGGCCGAAGAAGGCGCAGATCGACAGCCCGGCGGCCAGGCCAAAGGAGACTACGCCCACCGGGTTCACATTGTAGATCATGCCGCGACGATACTCCGGCTGCGCCGGCGCCAGCTTGAGTAAGCCTTTATTAAAGGTGATGTCGGTCGCCACCACCACGACCCAGGCGATGGCGAAGTTGGAGTAAAAGCCGAGGATCCACGACAGGGCGCTGAACATATCGCCTTCCATCAGCGCCAGGGCAATCGCCAGGTTGACCACCACAAAAATAATCCGCCCCGGATAGCGTTTGGTGGTGCGGGTCCAGGCGCTGGTCCACGCCAGCGAGCCGGAATAGGCATTGGTGACGTTAATTTTGATCTGCGAGATCACCACCAGCACTACCGCCAGCGTCAGGGCCAGCCAGCCGGGCACCAGGTTATCGAAGACGCTGACGAACTGCTGCACCGGTTCGGTATTGTGTACCGCCGGGAAACGGGTCAACAGATAGAAGCCGAGGAAAGCGCCGATAATCTGTTTGATCGCGCCTAGCACCACCCAGCCCGGGCCGGCGGAAAAGACCGCCAGCCACCAGGCTTTACGGTTCTCAGCGGTTTTAGGCGGCATAAAGCGCAGGTAATCAATTTGCTCGCCAATCTGCATGATCAGCGACAGGCATACCCCGGCGCCGAGCATGATGGCGGTGATATCCACCGTCGACGCGCTGTTTTTACCGGCGAAATGCAGGAAGCCGTCCACCAGCTGCGGATCTTTGACAATCAGCCACACCACCGGCACCACCATCAGCACCAGCCACAGCGGAGTGGTCCACACCTGCAGGCGGGTCAGGGCTTTCATGCCATAGACCACCAGCGGGAGCACCATCAGGGTGGCGATCAGATACCCCATCCACAGCGGGATCCCGAGGCCCACCAGCAGCCCCTGGGCCATGATCGAGCCTTCGAGGGCGAAGAAGATAAAGGTGAAGCCGGCAAAAATAATGCTGGTGATCACCGAGCCGAAATAGCCGAAGCCGGCGCTGCGGGTGATCAGGTCAAGGTCAATGTTGTAGCGCGCGGCGGTGATCGCCAGCGGAATGCCGGTGAGGAAGATCACCAGCGCCGCCACCAGGATCGAATAGATGGCGTTGCTGGTGCCCCAGGCCATACCGATGCTGGCGCCGATGGAAAAGTCCGCCAGATAGGCGATGCCGCCCAGCGCCGTGACCGCGACGACGCCCGGTCCCCAGCGGCGGAAGCTCAGCGGGGCGTAACGTAAGGTGTAATCTTCTAAGGTTTCCCGGGAGCCGGAAGTCCGCGCGGTCGCGGGTAATTCAGGGTTGAGATCCAGTGATGACATAGTCATTCCTTAATGGTTAGGCATGACTTGAATTAGCAAACCTTATGCCATATTGCAGGGCAGGCGTGGCGGGGAGGGTGGTGCAGGGTGACAGAAGAGAGGGCAGGGGCTGCACCATCCGGACGCGCTTGCGCCCGGCTGGTGCAAAAGGCCTATTTGCCGAGCATGCCTTCGTCTTCGAGGAAGGCAATAATGGTGCTCAGGCCGTCGCCACGCTTCAGGTTGGTGAAGGTCCATGGGCGATCGCCGCGCATACGCTGGGTATCGCTCGCCATCACCTCCAGTGAAGCGCCCACATAGGGGGCAAGGTCGGTTTTATTGATCACCAGAAAATCGGATTTGGTGATCCCCGGCCCGCCTTTGCGCGGGATCTTCTCCCCTTCGGCCACGTCGATAACATAGATGGTCAGATCCGCCAGCTCCGGGCTGAAGGTGGCGCTCAGGTTATCGCCGCCGCTTTCCACGAAGATAAGGTCGAGGTTACCGAACTTTTCACTCAGTGCTTCCACCGCGGCGAGGTTCATCGAGGCATCTTCACGGATCGCCGTGTGCGGGCAGCCGCCGGTTTCCACCCCGACAATGCGTTCAGGCGCCAGCGCGCCCGCTTCAGTGAGGATGCGCTGATCTTCTTTGGTGTAGATGTCGTTGGTGACCACCGCCAGCTGCCAGGTATCGCGCATCGCTTTGCACAGCGCTTCCAGCAGGGCGGTTTTACCGGAGCCGACCGGGCCGCCAACGCCGACGCGCAGCGGGTGTTTATAAGAATTCATGGCTTCTCCTAGGAACGGAATAATCGGGAGTATTGGGTTTCATGCCGGGCAGAGGCGATGGCGGCGAGCGGCGTGGCCGAACCGATATCGCCGTCCGGCGCGGCCAGCGCGCGGGGCATCGCCGCCGCGTAGTGGTCGCAAAGACGTAAAATCAGCTGTTGAGCGGCCTGCTGGCCGAAGGGCACCAGCTTAACGCCGGCCATCACGGCGCTCTCAATCCAGCTGTAGCCCAGGCTTAGGGCCATCTCGGGCAGCGCGATGCGCCAGCGTACGCCGAGCCAGGCCATCCCGGCGAGCTGGCTTTGCTGGCACAGCGTGCGCCACGGCGGTGGACAGTCCGGCTGCCAGTCGCCAAGCAGGCGGGCAAACGCCGCGCCGCGGTTGCGCTCTTCCTCCCGCAGTTCACGGGTCTCCCGGCAGGCCAGCAGATAAGCCGTCCAGCGCCGGGCCGCGGCGATATCGCCTTGTTCGCAGGCGCGGTACAGGCGGGCGAACAGCGGCAGGTCGACGGTAAAAAAGCCTTCCGTCATCTGCCGTCGCTGCCAGCGCTCGAAGGCCGCGACGTCCGGCACCCAGCCGGCTTCCACAGCCCACTCCAGCCCCTGGGACCAGCTGTAACCCCCTACCGGCAGGTTGCTGCTGGCCAGCTGCATCAGCCGCAGACGTTGTTCCGCTGTCGACATGCTAGTGGCTGTGAGCGTGGTGGTCATGATGAGCATGATGATGACCGTGGCTTTCGCTGGCGTAAGCGCCGGCTTCCGGCTCGAACGGCAGCTGGCCAAAGGTCACCGTCAGGCCGAACTGGCGCAGCATATCGTCCAGCACGTGATCGTGATGGTAGCGCAGCTCGCCCGGCATGATCTGCAGCGGTACGTGACGATTGCCGAGGTGGTAGCAGGCCTTCGCCAGCATAAACGGATCGTCGCAGCGCACCACCGACACCCCTTCATCAGCGGCAATCACCTGCACAAATTCGGTGCCGTCTTCGTTGCTGAGCACATCGCCGCCGCGCAGCAGCAGCCCGCGGGGCAGCAGCAGGCCGGCTTCCCGGCCATCGTTGAGGGTGACTTTTACCCGGCTTTTGACGCGAACATCAATCGGCAGCGTAACGCTGGCGGTCGCGGCGGCGGGGGTCTCCAGACGTTGAGTTAAATAAAGCATCCGCTCTCCTTAAAACAGAAAATAACGTTGCGCCATCGGCAGAACCTCTGCCGGCTCGCTGGTGATGAGTTCGCCATCCACCCGCACCTCATAAGTCTGCGCGTCGACGGTGATGTTAGGCTGCAGGCTGTTGTGCACCATGTCGGCTTTCTGCACCGTACGGCAGCCTTTCACCACGGCGATCGCGCTGCGCAGGTTCAGCCGCTCGGCAACGCCGTTGTCCGCCGCCGCCTGCGACAGGAAGGTGAGGCGGCAGTGATGGCGGGCGCTGCCCAGCGCGCCAAACATCGGGCGGTAGTGCACCGGCTGCGGGGTTGGAATTGAGGCATTGATATCGCCCATCGGCGCGATGGCGATCATGCCGCCTTTGATCACGGTGGCCGGTTTCACGCCGAAGAAGGCAGGCGACCAGACCACAAGGTCCGCCAGCTTACCCACCTCAATGGAGCCGACTTCGTGTGCGATGCCGTGGGTCAGCGCCGGGTTGATGGTGTATTTGGCGATGTAGCGCTTCACGCGGAAGTTGTCGTTATCCCCGGTCTCCTCCGCCAGCGCTCCGCGCTGCACCTTCATGCGGTGCGCCACCTGCCAGGTGCGGAGAACCACTTCCCCGACGCGGCCCATGGCCTGCGAATCCGAGGAGGTGAGCGAGAAGGCGCCTAGGTCGTGCAGCACGTCTTCCGCAGCGATGGTTTCCCGGCGAATGCGCGACTCGGCAAAGGCCACGTCCTCGGCGATGTCCGGGTCCAGATGGTGGCAGACCATCAGCATATCGAGATGTTCATCGATGGTGTTAAGGGTGTAGGGCAGCGTTGGGTTGGTGGAGGACGGCAAAATGTTCGGGTGGGCGCAGGCGGTGATGATATCCGGCGCATGGCCGCCGCCGGCCCCTTCGGTATGGAAGGTGTGAATGGTGCGCCCGCCGATGGCGGCGAGGGTATCTTCCACAAAACCGGACTCATTGAGCGTGTCGCTGTGCAGCGCGACCTGAATATCCATCTCATCGGCGACGGTTAACGCGCAGTCGATCGCCGCCGGGGTGGCGCCCCAGTCCTCATGGATCTTCAGGCCAATAACGCCCGCCGCCACCTGCTCGCGCAGAGCGTCCGGCTGAGAAACGTTGCCCTTGCCCAGCAGGCCGATATTGACCGGCAGGCTGTCGGCCGCCTGCAGCATGCGTGAGATATACCATGGCCCCGGGGTGCAGGTGGTGGCATGGGTACCCGCCGCCGGGCCGGTGCCGCCGCCGACCATGGTGGTCACGCCGGAGACCAGCGCCTCTTCCGCCTGCTGCGGACAGATCCAGTGAATATGGGTATCGATCCCGCCGGCGGTGACGATTTTTCCTTCGGCGGCAATGACTTCCGTCGCGGCGCCGATGGGGATGGTGACGTTGGGCTGGATGTCGGGGTTGCCGGCTTTGCCGATGGCGAAGATCCGACCGTCCTTCACGCCGATATCGGCCTTAACGATCCCCCAGTGATCGACGATCAGCGCATTGGTGAGCACCAGGTCGACACAGTCGGCGGCCAGCATCTGTCCCTGACCCATCCCGTCGCGGATCACTTTGCCGCCGCCGAATTTGACCTCTTCCCCGTAGGTGGTCAAATCGTCCTCCACCTCTATCCACAGCTCGGTATCGGCCAGGCGCACCTTGTCGCCGATGGTGGGGCCGAACATGTCGGCATAGGCCTGGCGTGAAATATTACTCATCGTTTGCCTCCAGAGGGCCCATGACCTCGCCGCGGAAGCCGAAAACGGCGCGGTGACCGGCGAAGGCCACCAGCTCAACCTCGCGTTTCTGGCCAGGTTCAAAGCGTACCGCCGTGCCGGCCGGGATATTCAGGCGATAGCCGGTGGCCTGCTGACGGTTGAACTTCAGCGCCGGGTTGACCTCGGCGAAATGGTAGTGCGAACCGACCTGAATCGGCCGATCGCCATGGTTTTCAACGACCACGCGACAGGTCGCCCGGCCGGTGTTGAGGGCTATCTGGCCGGGCTTAACGTGATATTCACCGGGGATCATGGCGCTACCTCAGATAATCGGGTTGTGAACGGTGACCAGCTTCGAGCCGTCCGGGAAGGTGGCTTCGACCTGGATATCCGGGATCATTTCCGGGACGCCCTCCATCACCTGCTCGCGGGTCAGGACGTGACGGCCTTCCTCCATCAGCGAGGCCACGCTTTTGCCGTCGCGGGCGCCTTCCATAATAAAGGCGCTGATCAGGGCCACGGACTCCGGATAGTTGAGCTTCAGGCCGCGGGCCAGGCGGCGTTCCGCCACCAGCGCGGCGGTAAACAGCAACAGCTTGTCTTTTTCTCGGGGGGTCAGTTCCATAACGTTCTCTTAAGTCAGCCAGATTCGGGGAAGTACGGGGGATTTGCCGGTGAGATGAGGGCGCAGAAACTGCCAGACGTCGCGCATCACCTGCTGGCAAATCAGATTATCGTCACTGAGGAAGCGCACCGTCAGCAGGCGGTCGGTCAGGCTGGCGCCGGCGTAGAGGCCGAGCGGCGCCAGCGCGTCGCGCACCCCGTCGAGCAGGGCATCGGTTGCCGGATAGCACAGCAGCGTGCCGACCCAGGGGCGTCCGGCGACGCTGGACAGCTCTCCCTCCTGCAGGTGCAGGCGCTCGACCAGCAGCGGCTCATCGTCCACCCATACCTCCAGCCGGTTGCTGAGGGTACCGTGGCTGAAGGTTTCGCCAATCACCGGGCGGCCAAGGCAGAGCAGATCCCAGGCCAGCAGCGTGCTGGAGGCACAAAGGTGAAAGGTGGTGGACAGCCGGGCGTTCGCCCCGGGAAAGAAGATGGCATCCTGCGGGAGCCACTCCAGGGTCGCCTGCGGGGCGAGGGTCAACCGCTGGCGCAAAAGCGCTTGCGCGCCGCTGCTGCGGTAAAACTTGCTGGCGCCAGGCATGGTTATCAGGGTATGGCAGCCGGGATCAAGGTGGGCGCTAATCGTCAGCTCATCACCGCCGACGATGCCGCCGGGGGGGTGAAGCAGATAGAGATGACAGGTCTCTTCTTCCGGGTAAAACGGGCGCTGGACGGTCAGCGGGCCGACGTGTTGGGCGCTGGCGAGAACGGTCTTGCCGCCGGCCTGCTGAAAGCGCAGATCCAGCGTGGCCTGCCAGCCTTTTTTGAGTGGTGGTAACACGGTGCCGTGCAATGTTGCGCCCCTGCAAAATCAAGATAAAACAGCAGCAATGAGTATTGATCGGCGGGAGATTATCCCGGTCATACGAAACGCTTATGTCATCTGTTACCCGGAGCGTCGCATCGGGCGCGAGGGGAAAGCGGCATAACCGCTCCGGATTATTCACCCGGATAATCATTGCCGTCAATATCCTGAACCGTTGCCTGGCCGCGGCGGAAAAGGCGTCAGCGCGGTTCACGCCGCGCCGCCGGTCGCTGGCGTGATTTTTGCTGTGGGTCGCCGCTAATGCATTGTTACAAAAGGGGGATGTGGCGATGATCGCCAATCATGATGACGTAAGGCGAAAGAGCGGGTGAGACCGCTAAATAGAATCGGGGATCCCTCCGGCTGGCGTGGCCGGGAGGGGAGATTACTTCTCTTCTGGCGTTTTTTTCTTCTTCACCCGCGTCCAGATTTTGCTCTCCTGGCGGCGCCACAGACGCTGAATGTTGTCGTGATGGCGCAGCAGGATCAGGCAGGAGAGCATCGACACCGGGAAGGTGTACTGTGGTTTGAACCACCAGACGTAGAACGGAGCGATCAGCGCGCTGACGATAGCGCCAAGGGAAGAGTAACCGCTGAGCAGGATGGTCAGCAGCCAGGTCCCGGCCATCACGCCGGTCAGGTCGAGGCCGATGGGGGCGATAGCGCCGAAGGCCGTGGCGACGCCTTTACCGCCGCGGAAATGAAAGAAGACTGGCCAGATATGGCCCACGCAGGCGGCAATCGCCACTAAACCCAGCCAGAACGGCGTCAGGCCCAGCGCCCAGGCGCCCCATACCGGCAACATGCCCTTCAGCACATCAAAAATAAGTACCGCTACGGCCGCCCCTTTTCCGCCGATTCGTAGTACGTTAGTGGCCCCGGGGTTGCCTGAGCCGCTGTCGCGTGGGTCGGGCAGGCCAGCAAGGCGACATACCAGAATGGCGCTGGAAATGGAGCCGCAGAGGTAGGCGAGGAGTACCAGTCCAGGCGCGATTGCACTCATAACGCTGTTCCGTTTTGAAAATGTCGTTGTATTCTCTGCATCTGTGGATAATACGCATAATTCGCCGGAAGTGGTATCCGGTTTAGCTAAAAAGCAGGCAGGGCGTGATGGATATTGTATTTATAGAGCAACTTTCGGTAATCACCACCATTGGTGTTTATGACTGGGAACAAACCATTGAACAGAAGCTGGTGTTCGATATCGAAATTGCATGGGATAACCGCAAGGCGGCCGCCAGCGATGATGTCAGCGATTGCCTTAGCTATGCTGATATCAGCGAGCGCGTCATCGCGCATGTTGAGGGGGGAAAATTCGCGTTAGTGGAGCGGGTGGCGGAAGAGGTGGCCGATCTGCTGCTGGAGACATTCCAGTCGCCATGGGTGCGCATTAAAGTCAGCAAACCTGGCGCCGTGGCTCGCGCGGCAAACGTCGGGGTGATTATTGAACGTGGCCTTAATCTGAAACAAAACTTTTCAGGTCATACTTGTTAAACAAATTGCGTTTATACCGGTCATAGCATCCGGTCATCAGGCAATTTTACTGGCGATCTCCTACCAGAACGGCAGGTGAATCCTTGTGTACGCCGTGTATGCTGCGGATTGCGCGCCCTCTGGCAGCCGGGTTATGCCTGTTGAACGATACCGTGTTCCTGGTTTTTTTCATTTTACTTTTTTAAAGGGTTTAATTGGATGAGCGATATACACTCGCTGCTGGTGGCGGCAATATTGGGTGTGGTTGAGGGGTTAACAGAATTTTTACCTGTTTCCAGTACCGGTCATATGATTATTGTTGGTCACCTGCTGGGGTTTGAAGGTGATACGGCAAATACCTTTGAAGTGGTTATTCAGCTAGGCTCGATACTCGCCGTGGTGGTGATGTTCTGGCGTCGCCTGTTCGGCCTGATCGGCATCCATTTCGGCAAGCCGCCGGCGCATGAAGGCAAGGGCAGCGGTCGCTTATCGCTTATCCATATCCTTCTCGGTATGATCCCCGCGGTGGTGATGGGGCTTATTTTCCACGACACCATTAAGTCCTTGTTTAACCCGGTAAATGTGATGTACGCCCTGATTGTCGGCGGTGTGCTGTTAATTGCGGCGGAAGTGCTGAAGCCGAAACAGCCGCGCGCGGTCGGGATTGACGATATGACCTATCGTCAGGCATTCGTTATCGGCTGCTTCCAGTGCCTGGCGCTGTGGCCGGGCTTCTCCCGCTCAGGGGCGACCATCTCCGGCGGCATGCTGATGGGCGTCAGCCGCTACGCGGCGTCGGAGTTCTCATTCCTGCTGGCGGTACCGATGATGATGGGCGCCACGGTGCTGGACGTCTACAAGAGCATCGGCTTCCTCAACATGGGCGATGTTCCGATGTTTGCCGTCGGCTTCGTGATGGCGTTTATCGTGGCGCTGATTGCGATTAAAACCTTCCTGCAGCTGATCAAACGGATCTCGTTCATTCCGTTCGCTATCTACCGCTTTATCGTCGCGGCAGCGGTGTACGTGGTCTTTTTCTAAGGCCATCGCCCTCAGCCTTGCGGCTGGGGGCAACGCTGTTCCTTCCACTGCGCCACCGCCGCAATTCTCCGCCGCGTCAGCTCCTCGCGAATTTCCGCCCCTTTAAAGCCCGCCGCTACCACCTCTTTGGTGGAGACCGACTGCGCCACTTCCCAGGCCTCCAGCAGCAGGCGCCCCTGCGGATAATCGCTGGCCTCAAAGCCGGTGCGCCCGCGGACGTCGGCTTCGCTGGTGAGGGCGATCTGTTGCACGCGCTGCGGTTTACGCCAGGCGTCAATGCTGTCGAAAAGTTTGACGAGGGTTTTTGGCTGCAGGATCGGCAGGGTATGGATCAGATCATGGTACTCCGCCACCAGTTTCGCGAGATCGCGGATATCGTTCGGCACCCGCAGACGTGCGCAGAGCTGCTCCACCAGCTTGACTCCCGCCGGGCCATGGCCGTGGTGACGCGGCCAGAGCGCTTTCGGCGTCAGCCCTTTGCCGAGGTCATGGCACAGGGTGGCGAAGCGCACCTCGACGTCCGGCGATAGCATCGCGGCCATCGTGACGGTCATCAGGGTGTGCAGGCCGGTATCGATTTCCGGGTGCCATTTGGCCGGGGCCGGCACGCCGTACAGGGCGTCAATCTCCGGGAACAGCACCTTGAGGGCCTGACAGTCGCGCAGCGTCTGGAAAAAGACCTGCGGGTTGCGGGTGGTCAACGCGCTTTCCGTCTCTTTCCACACCCGCTCCGGCGTTAAATGGGCCAGTTCGCCAGCCTCAACCATGGCGGCCATCAGGGTCTGGGTCTCTTCGGCGATGCGAAAACCGAGATGGGCATAGCGGGCGGCAAAGCGCGCCACGCGCAGCACGCGCAGCGGGTCTTCGCTAAAGGCGGGAGAGACATGGCGCAGCAGGCGCTGGCGGAGATCGTTTTGTCCGCCGTAGGGGTCGATAATCGTGCCGTCGGCATCCTGGGCGAGGGCGTTGACCGTCAGGTCGCGGCGCAGCAGATCCGCCTCAAGAGTGACGTCCGGGGCGGCATAGCAGGTAAAACCGGTATAGCCTGCGCCGGATTTGCGCTCGGTGCGGGCCAGGGCATACTCTTCCCGGCTTTGCGGATGAAGAAACACGGGAAAGTCGCGGCCCACCTGCTGATAGCCCGCGTCAAGCATCTGTTGCGGGGTGGCGCCCACCACCACCCAGTCTCGGTCTTTGACCGGCAGTCCTAACAGCGCGTCGCGCACCGCACCACCGACCAGATAACTCTTCACGCCTGATTCTCCCGTATCTGTTTTTCGCAAGATGATACGTAAGTCTGGCAGAGAAGACGAATTAGTTCATCCACCGGTCTTTACGTTTGCGGCTTGGCACCAGATGCGGCAGCACCAGACCCAGCAGCAAACCGACGCCCAGCACGCCGCCGCCGTACATAAACCACTGCATGATAATGGTGCGCTGTTTATCATCAAGCTGCAGATTCGCCGCATTCACCTTCTTCTGCGCGACAACCAGCTCGTTTTTCAACTTTTGGTTCTCGTCTTTCAACGCGTTGATCACGCTGTCGCTGCCGGCGACTTTCTTCTGCATATCCGCCGTGCGCTGGTTCCAGGTGGCGTCGATATTATTCAGCTTATCGGTCAGCGTTTTGACCTGGTTTTCCAGATCCGGGACGCGGGTGCGCAGGCTGGGCTCGTTGCTCAGCTCTTTCAGCGGGATCCAGGCGGTACGCCCATTCGCGTCGCGGATCTGCGCGTAACTGGTGCTGTCGTTGGTTTGCAGCACCGACACTTCTTCCCCGGCGTTGATGGTGCCGACCAGACGATAATTATCGCCCGGGCCGCTGCGAACCCAGGTGTTCAGCTCATCGGAAACGTAGCGCTTTTCTTCTGCGTGAACCGCCGTGGCGGCGCTAAGCGCGAGCAAAGTAAAAGTAATCAGGCGTAATTTTGGCATCAGGTCATCGTTTGGTCATAAAAAGTGGAACGATAGTAGAGGCATCGCCAGAGCGACGCAAAGTTTTCCACCACAATCGGAATCATCCAGGAGGTGGCCCGGCAAAAAGCGCGTTGCATGGCGATTCGCCGCAAAATACTATCTACTGACAAAAAATATCGTCGTAAGTTCGCCGCAATTTGTCGGCGCAGCACAGAAGCGGAAGAATTCAGTCATGGCTCAAGAAATCGAACTTAAGTTTATCGTCGCTCAGGATGGGGTAGAGACGCTGCGCGAGCAGCTCAATGCGCTCGAGGCGAAACATACGCCCGCGGGCCAGTTGCTGAACATTTACTATGAAACCGCCGATAACTGGCTGCGTCGTCACGACATGGGGCTGCGCATCCGCGGCGACCAGGGGCGTTATGAGATGACGCTGAAAATCGCCGGTCGGGTGGTGGGCGGCCTGCACCAGCGTCCGGAATACAATATTCCACTGGATAAACCGGAACTGGCGCTTGAGCGCCTGCCGGCGGAGGTCTGGCCGCAAGGGGAACTTCCAGCCGCGCTGGCGGAGCATGTGCAACCGCTGTTCAGCACCGACTTTGCCCGTGAGCGCTGGGTGATCCAGGAAGGAAAGAGTGAAATTGAGATTGCCCTCGATCGCGGCGAAGTGAAGGCGGGCGAGCATCAGGAGCCGATCTGCGAGCTGGAGCTGGAGCTGCTCGCCGGGGAGACCGCCGATCTGCTGCGCCTCGCGCAGCGTTTGCTGAAGAGCGGCGTCCTGCGTCAGGGGAGCCTGAGCAAAGCCGCGCGCGGGTATCATCTGGCGCAAGGCAACGACGAGCGCCCGGTAACCCGGCTGGCGGTGCTGCCGGTGGCGGCGAAGGCCAGCGTGGAGCAGGGGCTGGAGGCGGCGCTGGAGAGCGCCCTGGCGCACTGGCTGTATCACGATGAGGTCTGGCTGCGCGGCAACGCGAAAGCCAAAGCGGAAATCCTGCTGGCGATAGCCCGCGTGCGCCATGCGCTGGTGCTGTTCGGCGGCATCGTGCCGCGGAAGGCGACCACCCACCTCCGCGCGTTGCTGAACGATGCCGAAGCGGCGCTGCTGGCCGCGGACACCGCCGATGAGGCGTTATTCCGCACCGAGGTCGTCGCCGCCAAACTGGCGCTGACCGAATGGCTGGTCCAGCGCGGCTGGCGTCCGTTCCTCAACGAGGCGGGAGAGAAAAAAATAGCCGGATCGTTCAAACGGTTTGCCGATATTCACCTTTCCCGGGCGGCGGCTGAGCTGCGCGGCGCCGTGCAGCACCTGGCGGTGGAGGATGCCGCCGACCAGCTGCCGAAGCTGGCGCGCGACATCGACAGCGTCCAGTTGCTGGCGGGCGCCTATGGCGACGCCGTCGCGCCGTGGCTGGAGAACTGGCAGGAACTACAGCGTGCGATAGAGCATGACGACCGCAGCGTCTTTGAATATTTCCGTCGCCAGGCGCTGGCTGCCGAGCCGTTCTGGCTGCATAGTGGAAAACGATAATTACAGGCCAGGGAGCCCCTATGATGCCGCTTTCTTCGCAGTTACAGCAGCACTGGCAGACGGTCGCTGACCGCCTGCCAGCGGATTTCCCCGTCGCCGAACTGAGCCCGCAGGCCAGGTCGGTGATGGCGTTCAGTGATTTTGTCGAACAGAGTGTGATCGCCCAGCCAGGCTGGCTGAACGAGCTTGCCCACTCTTCACCGGAGGCGGAAGAGTGGCGGCATTATGAGACCTGGCTGCAGGAACGCCTGCAGGCGGTGGCTGACGAAGCGGGGTTGATGCGAGAGCTGCGTCTTTTCCGCCGTCATATGATGGTCCGCATCGCCTGGGCGCAGGCGCTGTCGCTGGTAAGCGAAGAAGAGACGCTGCAGCAGTTGAGCGTCCTGGCGGAGACCCTGATTGTCGCCGCCCGCGACTGGCTGTACGCCGCCTGCTGTAAAGAGTGGGGAACGCCCTGCAATGCCGAGGGCCAGCCGCAGCCGCTGCTGATCCTCGGGATGGGAAAGCTGGGCGGCGGCGAGCTGAACTTCTCTTCCGATATCGATCTGATTTTTGCCTGGCCCGAGCATGGCGCCACCCGCGGCGGCCGCCGCGAGCTGGATAACGCCCAGTTCTTTACCCGCCTGGGGCAGCGGCTTATCAAGGCGCTCGACCAGCCGACGCAGGACGGCTTTGTTTATCGGGTGGACATGCGCCTGCGGCCGTTTGGCGACAGCGGGCCGCTGGTGCTCAGCTTTGCGGCGCTGGAGGATTATTACCAGGAGCAGGGCCGGGACTGGGAACGCTACGCGATGGTGAAAGCGCGGATCATGGGCGATAACGACGACGTCTACGCCAGCGAGCTGCGCGCGATGCTTCGCCCCTTCGTCTTCCGCCGCTATATCGACTTCAGCGTGATCCAGTCGCTGCGTAACATGAAAGGCATGATCGCTCGCGAAGTGCGGCGTCGCGGGCTGAAAGACAACATCAAGCTCGGCGCCGGCGGGATCCGTGAAATTGAGTTTATCGTGCAGGTCTTTCAGCTGATCCGCGGCGGTCGCGAACCTGCGCTGCAGCAGCGCGCGCTGCTGCCGACGCTGGCGGCGATTGATGAGCTGCATCTGCTGCCGGAAGGCGACGCGGCGCGGCTGCGCGCGGCCTATCTGTTCCTGCGCCGGCTGGAAAACCTGCTGCAGAGCATCAACGATGAGCAGACTCAGACTCTGCCGCAGGATGAACTGAACCGCGCCAGGCTGGCGTGGGGGATGCATACCGACGACTGGGAGACGCTGAGCGCGCAGCTGGCGAGCCATATGGCCAGCGTGCGGCGGGTGTTTAATGAGCTGATCGGCGATGATGAGGCCCAGTCGCCGGATGAGCAGTTGGCGGAGTACTGGCGCGAACTGTGGCAGGATGCGCTGGAAGAAGATGACGCCAGCCCGGCGCTGGCGCATTTAAACGACGCCGACCGCCGCAGCGTTTTGGCGCTAATTGCTGATTTCCGTAAAGAGCTGGATCGGCGCACCATCGGCCCGCGAGGCCGCCAGGTGCTGGATCACCTGATGCCGCATCTGCTGAGCGAAATCTGCTCGCGCGCTGATGCGCCTCTGCCTCTGGCGCGGATCACGCCGCTGTTGACCGGGATCGTCACTCGCACCACCTATCTTGAGCTATTGAGCGAATTCCCCGGCGCGCTGAAGCACCTGATTACGCTCTGCGCGGCGTCGCCGATGGTCGCCAGCCAGCTGGCGCGCCACCCGCTGCTGCTTGATGAACTGCTGGATCCCAACACCCTCTATCAGCCGACGGCGACCGATGCCTATCGCGACGAGCTGCGCCAGTATCTGCTGCGCGTGCCGGAAGAGGATGAAGAGCAGCAGCTGGAGGCATTGCGCCAGTTCAAGCAGGCGCAGCAGCTGCATATCGCCGCGGCGGATATCGCCGGCACGCTGCCGGTGATGAAGGTCAGCGATCACTTAACCTGGCTTGCCGAAGCGATCCTCGACGCGGTGGTGCAGCAGGCATGGGGACAGATGGTGGCCCGCTACGGCCAGCCGACCCACCTGCACGATCGCCAGGGGCGCGGCTTCGCCGTCGTCGGCTACGGCAAGCTCGGCGGCTGGGAGCTGGGCTACAGTTCCGATCTCGACCTGGTGTTCCTCCATGACTGCCCGGCGGAGGTGATGACCGACGGCGAGCGGGAGATCGACGGCCGTCAGTTCTACCTGCGGCTGGCTCAGCGGATCATGCATCTGTTCAGCACCCGCACCTCGTCCGGTATTCTCTACGAAGTTGACGCCCGGCTGCGCCCTTCCGGCGCGGCGGGGATGCTGGTCACCACCGCCGACGCGTTTGCCGACTATCAGCAGAACGAAGCCTGGACATGGGAGCATCAGGCGCTGGTGCGCGCTCGCGTGGTCTATGGCGACCCGGCGCTGCAGGCGCGATTTGACGCCATTCGTCGCGATATCCTGACCACCGAGCGGGATGGCGCGACCCTGCAGACCGAAGTTCGCGAGATGCGTGAGAAGATGCGCGCCCACCTCGGCAATAAACATGCCGATCGTTTTGATATCAAAGCCGATGCCGGTGGGATCACGGATATTGAATTTATTACCCAGTATCTGGTCCTACGCTATGCCAGCGACAAGCCGAAGTTGACCCGCTGGTCTGATAACGTGCGTATTCTCGAGCTGCTGGCGCAGAACGACATCATGGACGAGGAGGAAGCGCGAGCCTTAACGCACGCGTACACCACCTTGCGTGATGCGCTCCATCACCTGGCCCTGCAGGAGCTGCCGGGACACGTGGCGCCGGAGGCATTCAGCCGGGAGCGTGAGCAGGTCAGCGCCAGCTGGCAGAAGTGGCTGATGGCTTAACTATAAAATCGGGTGTGCTATTATCGCGCGCAAAGTTTGCGTCTCGCAGGAGAGAGTCATGAAAGTAACGCTGCCGGAGTTTGAACGTGCAGGAGTGTTGGTGGTGGGTGATGTGATGCTGGACCGCTACTGGTACGGCCCCACCAGTCGTATTTCCCCGGAAGCCCCGGTGCCGGTGGTGAAGGTGGAAAATATCGAAGAACGTCCCGGCGGCGCGGCAAACGTAGCGATGAACATCGCCTCCCTGGGGGCGACGTCGCGCCTGGTGGGATTGACCGGGATTGATGACGCCGCCCGCGCGCTGAGCCAGGCGCTGGCCAACGTCAATGTGAAGTGCGACTTTGTCTCCGTCCCGACTCACCCGACCATCACCAAGCTACGGGTGCTGTCGCGCAACCAGCAGCTGATCCGCCTCGACTTTGAAGAGGGCTTTTCCGGCGTTGATCCGCAGCCGATGCACGAGCGCATTCAGCAGGCGCTGGGCTCGATTGGCGCGCTGGTTCTCTCGGACTACGCTAAAGGGGCGCTGACCAGCGTCCAGACGATGATCAAGCTCGCCCGTGAAGCAGGCGTGCCGGTGCTGATCGATCCGAAAGGTACCGATTTCGAACGCTATCGCGGCGCAACGCTGCTCACGCCGAACCTCTCTGAGTTTGAAGCGGTGGTGGGCAAGTGCCAGAATGAAGCGGAGATCGTTGAGCGCGGCATGAAGCTCATCGCCGAATTCGAACTGTCAGCGCTGCTGGTGACGCGCTCTGAGCAGGGGATGACGCTGCTGCAGCCGGGGCGTCCGCCGCTGCATATGCCGACCCAGGCCCAGGAAGTGTACGATGTCACCGGCGCCGGCGACACGGTGATTGGCGTGCTGGCGGCGACCCTGGCCTCCGGCAATACCCTGGAAGAGGCCTGCTATTTCGCCAACGCCGCGGCGGGCGTGGTAGTTGGCAAGCTGGGGACCTCCACCGTTTCTCCTGTCGAGCTGGAAAATGCGGTTCGCGGACGGGCTGAGACTGGCTTCGGCGTGATGAGCGAAGAGGAACTCAAACAGGCAGTTGCGGCAGCGCGCAAGCGCGGCGAGAAAGTGGTTATGACCAACGGCGTCTTCGATATTCTGCACGCCGGCCATGTCTCCTATCTGGCGAATGCGCGCAAACTGGGCGACCGTCTGATCGTGGCGGTCAACAGCGATGCCTCCACCAAACGTCTGAAAGGCGAAACCCGCCCGGTGAACCCGCTGGAGCAGCGGATGATCGTGCTGGGGGCGCTGGAGGCGGTCGACTGGGTGGTCTCCTTCGAAGAAGATACACCGCAGCGCCTGATTGCCGGGATCCTGCCGGATCTGCTGGTCAAAGGCGGCGACTACAAACCGGAACAGATCGCCGGCAGTGAAGAGGTCTGGGCGAACGGTGGCGAAGTGCTGGTGCTCAACTTTGAAGATGGGTGCTCAACCACCAACATTATTAAGAAAATACAGAAAGATAGCGAAAAATAACCGTTTCGCTATTCACCCACCAGAACGGTGCGGCATCACGGCCTGCGATAGCGATATCGCGGGCCGTTTTTATTTAATGATGTGGAAAATGATTTGGCGCAATAAATAATCACATTAAGCGCATTTTTCGTACAAATGGCGTTAAGGTAAGCGTAAATACTGAAGTGAGTAAAAGGCATATGACTGATCAGAACATCCACCGCTGAAGGAGTATGCGCATGAACCATAACGATATGTATTCAATGAAGAATTTTGATTTTTTGGCGCGGAGTTTCGCCAGAATGCACGCCCAGGGCCAGCCAGTTGATCTTCAGGCCATCGTCGGCAATATGGATGAAGAACATCGTGAATGGTTTTGCCAGCGCTATGAACTGTACTGTCGTCAGGTGAACAGCCCGGCGGAAGCCGCACACTAAGTCAACGCAAACGGGCCCCTGAGGGCCCGTTTTTTTACTGCTGCTCTTCGCTGCCAGGCGTCGTCGCCGGGCGGTTTTCAAGGTCATTCAGGCGCTGTTCCAGCAGCGCCAGTTTTTCGCGGGTCCGCAGCAGAACCTGAGTCTGCACGTCAAACTCTTCGCGGCTAACCAGATCCAGACGGGTCAGCTGCGACTGCAGCGCCTGGCGGATTTTCTTCTCAACATCCTCACCCAGATCGCGAAGTCCTTTTGGCATCGACTCATGGACCTGGCGGGCGATTTGTTCAATTTTTTTCGGGTCAATCATGGTGGTTTCCTGCTCGGGTCGGATGATTGATCATTGTAGTGCGAACCAGGCCGCCTATAAACCAGAAATGTTTGAAGCTTATGCATTGCCGAGGATAGTCAATAGCGTTATAGTTATCTCGCTTATTCTCAGGGCGGGGCGAAATTCCCCACCGGCGGTAAATCAACCATGGCGTTGAAAGCCCGCGAGCGCTTCCCGTGACTACGGGAAGGTCAGCAGATCCGGTGTAATTCCGGGGCCGACGGTTAAAGTCCGGATGGGAGAGAGTAACGGCACAGTCGGGCCCAGGCCCGCTCGCGTTGACTTTTGCCGCTAAACCGGCGCTCCTAAGACTGCCCTGATTCTGGTAACCATAATTTTAATGAGGTTTTTTTACCATGAATCAGACGCTCCTTTCTTCTTTTGGTACCGCTTTTGAACGTGTGGAACACGCTTTAAACGCCCTGCGCGAAGGCCGCGGCGTGATGGTGCTTGACGATGAAGACCGTGAAAACGAAGGCGATATGATTTTCGCCGCCGAAACCATGACCGTAGAGCAGATGGCGCTGACCATTCGTCACGGCAGCGGCATTGTGTGCCTGTGCCTGACCGAAGATCGCCGTAAACAGCTGGATCTGCCGATGATGGTGGAGAACAACACCAGCGCCTACGGCACCGGCTTTACCGTCACCATCGAAGCGGCCGAAGGCGTGACCACCGGCGTTTCCGCTGCCGACCGCGTGACCACCGTCCGCGCGGCGATTGCCGACGGCGCGAAACCTTCCGATCTCAACCGTCCTGGCCACGTTTTCCCGCTGCGGGCGCAGCCGGGCGGCGTACTGACCCGCGGCGGCCACACCGAAGCCACTATCGACCTCGTGACCCTCGCCGGCTTCAAACCGGCAGGCGTGCTGTGCGAGCTGACCAATGACGATGGCACTATGGCCCGCGCGCCGGAGTGCATCAAGTTCGCTCAGCAGCATAATATGGCAGTGGTCACGATTGAAGATCTGGTGGCCTATCGTCGCGAACATGAGCGTAAAGCCAGCTAATCAGCGGCTGACAACGCCAGTGAAAACAGCCCACTTTTTAGTGGGCTGTATTGTTTCTGCGCCTTAACCGATGCCCATCGTCTGGAGCACCACCAGGCTCAGCCCCATCACCGACATCCCGCACAGGACGCCATAGCTCGGGTTGCTTTGCGGATCGATCTCTTTTGCCAGCGGCATCAGTTCATCGACCGACAGCGCCACCATAATCCCGGCGACGGCGGCCATGATCGCGCCCATGACCAGCGGCGAGACCAGGCTGCCCAGAATCAGCCACGCCAGCACGCCGCCTAAAATCTCCGCCATGCCGGAAATACCGGCCCAGAGCACCGCCTTGCTGCGCGATCCGGTAGCGGCATATACCGGCCCGGCAACCGCCAGACCTTCAGGAATATTGTGCAGGGCAACGGCAAGCGCCACTCCCATGCCAAGCTCGAGGTTGTTGCTGGCCGTGACATAGGTGGCGATGCCTTCCGGAAAATTATGCAGGCTGATACCCAGCGTCAGCAAAATGGCGGTGCGGCGTAAATTGCGCGGCCGCGGCGCGGCGGGGGTCATCAGATCCTGCGGATGGGCGTGCGGCAGCAGGCGATCGAGACCAAAGTAGCCCAGCAGGCCGACAACAAACATTCCGTAGCCGAGCAGCGGCGACATGCCCTCGGCGGCCAGCGCGGCAGGCAGCATTTCCATCAACGAAATCAACAGCATGATCCCGGCGGCAAAGCCGAGGGAGAAGCCAAGCAGGCGGTTAGAGGGTTTCTGGCCAATCACGCCGAATATGGCGCCAATAAAGGTTGCGCTACCGGCTAACAGCGTCAATATTAAGGGTGATGACATCGCTTCTCTCCCTGCGAAAATAAGTGCATACGAGTATATTGCCTGAGGATGCGCGTACGGGACAGCTCCCTTTACCGCGAATTACATTCAAATTTTCTGACGATCATCATCATGGTTATCTGAGTTTATCCTGGCGCAAAAGCGCGTAATGTGAGCACATCACATTGACACCCTAAGGATATCATCATGTCCCGTACCCGAATGCCCGCGTTGTTCCTCGGCCATGGCAGCCCAATGAACGTGCTGGAAGACAATCGCTATACCCGCGCCTGGGCTCACCTGGGCGAAACCCTGCCGCGTCCGAAAGCGATCGTGGTGGTCTCTGCGCACTGGTTCACGCGCGGTACGGGCGTGACGGCGATGGAGGCCCCGAAGACCATTCACGACTTCGGCGGCTTCCCGCAGGCGCTGTATGACACCCATTACCCGGCTCCGGGTTCCCCGGCGCTGGCGCAACGACTGGTGGAGTTGCTCTCGCCGGTGCCGGTTACCCTCGATAAAGAAGCCTGGGGATTTGACCATGGTTCATGGGGCGTGCTGATTAAGATGTATCCGCAGGCGGATATCCCGATGGTTCAGCTGAGCATCGACAGCACCAAACCGCCGGCCTGGCATCTCGAAATGGGGCGGAAGCTGGCCTCGCTGCGTGATGAAGGCATTATGCTGGTGGCCAGCGGCAACGTGGTGCATAACCTGCGTACCGCCCGCTGGCATGGCGAGAACACGCCGTATCCGTGGGCGGAGTCCTTCAACAACTACGTGAAGGCGAATTTGCAGTGGCAGGGCCCGGACGATCAGCACCCGCTGGTTAACTACCTGGCACATGAAGGGGGCTCGCTCTCCAACCCAACGGCGGAGCATTTCCTGCCGCTGTTATACGTCCTGGGGGCGTGGGATGGCGTTGAGGCGATTTCGACCCCGGTCGATGGCATCGAGATGGGCTCGTTGAGTATGCTGTCGGTGGTGGTTGGCGCCTGATAGATTGTGCTCCGGCGGCGGTATCGTCGCCGGAGCGCGACATTATTCGACGAAAATGTGCGGATAGAAGCGCGACAGATCCTGGGTAATCAGCGCCCGGTCTTCACGAATGCCGATCCCGGCGGGCTGATCGTTGATGAGCCAGCTGCCAATCAGCGTGTAGCTGTCACCAAACTTCGGCAGCGGATAAAATTCCTGCACGATTGTGCCTTCTTCTCCGTACGGGCCTTCCACGGCTTCCAAAACTTTGCCATTCTCAACGATCGACACGTTGGCGCCTTCGCGGGAGAAGATTGGCTTAATGACGTACTTCTCCATCTCCGGATGGGCATCTTCGCTGAAGTAAGCCGCCAGCAGATTCGGATGATTAGGGAACATTTCCCACAGCATCGGCAGCAGCGCTTTGTTGGAGATGATGCTCTTCCACGCCGGCTCCAGCCAGCGGACGCCGGCGTCTTCCAGCTTGGTGGAAAACATCTCCCGCAGCATAAACTCCCACGGATAGAGCTTGAACAGGTTGCCAATCACCTGATCCTGGAGATCGGTAAACTGGCCTTTTTCACCCAGACCAATATCTTCGATGTAGAGGAATTCCGTTGCCAGCCCCGCCTCGGCGGCGCAGTCCTGCAGATATTGCACGGTGCCGCGATCTTCAACGGTATCGCGGCAGCAGGCCATATGCAGCAGCTGGAAGCCAAACTGCTCGCGCAGCTCACCGAAGCGATCGATTAGCTTTTCCTGCAGGCTGTTGAACTGATCGCTGCCCGCCGGCAGCTTGCCGGCGTTGAGCTGGTCTTCCAGCCAGATCCACTGAAAGAAGGCCGCTTCATATAGCGAGGTCGGCGTGTCGGCATTGTTCTCCAGCAGTTTCGGCTCGCCGACGCCATCCCAGGCCAGGTCGAGACGTGAGTAGAGTGACGGCTGGTTGGTTTTCCACGACTGGCGCACAAAGCCCCAGGTGTGTTTAGGGATGCGGAATTTGGCCATCAGCTCATCGCTGGCGATCACTTTTTCCACCACCTGAAGACACATCTGATGCAGCTCGGCGGTGACCTCCTCCAGCTTTTCCACCTGGGCGAGGCTCAGCTTGTAATAAGCCTCTTCGCTCCAGTAGGGCTCGCCGTACATGGTGTGGAAGTTGAAGCCGTATTCGGTCGCTTTCTCGCGCCAGTCCGGGCGCTCGGTAATGCTAACTCTTTCCATGTTGCTTAGCCGCCCATTGAGCGAGAAGAGGAGGTGGAGCCTGCGGCGCTACGCTGCATGGTTGACTGCTTCGCCACCGACTCGCCGAAGCCCCCGCGGGTGACGGTGGTGGTGGTCGCTGGCTTCGGCGCCATCGCGGTTTTCGGCACGTTCATGGTGCGGCCCGGCTGGGCGGCGCCATAGCTCTTGCCGCTGGCGTCAGTGTACTGACCGTAGGCCGGGCTGGCCGGGTTTTTGGAGCTGAACAGCGGTTGCTGTTGCGCCATGCCGCCGCCCATCAGGCGACCCATCATGTAGCCGGCCATCAGCGGCATCCAGAAGCTGCCGCTGCTTTGCGCCTGCGCCTGGTTTTCCGGGGCGACGCCCGCCTGGGCAGGCGTTTGCTGGCACTGGCCTTCGCCAAACTCGGCGACGCAGTCTTCGCGGGTGGCATATTTCGGCGCGGTGCGCTCTGCCTCTTTCACCGCGTTGGTGTAGGCCGTGGTGCATTCGGCTGCTTTGCCCGGGTTGGCGGCGGAGCAGTCATCGGCGTTCTGGTACAGCGAGACCGTTTCGTCGCTTTTTTCACAACCGGCAAGCATAAAGACCGCGGTGACGGCCAGGGCGACCGGCGTCAGGTGGCGTGCGCTCCAGCTTTTGCGGAACGACGAATGATTAATATTTTTTGTCCGTTTCATATTTGTCTTCCAGGACCCAGTGGTATGGCGTGTGTTAACGCTCAGGATAGAGGATGAGTGGTGGAAAATGAAGCGAAGAGGGGCGCTAAGCGGGGGATCTTTACGTTGCCTTACGTTTAACGCATCGCCTGTCCGGCGGACAGGCGATGCGCGTCACAGTATGAGAATTACTGACGGAACGGATTGCTGCCGCTGCTTTGGGTCGTCGTCCGTGCAGACGCCGGCTTCACGGCCGCGGTCGTGTTGCCGTAACCGTCGGCAGTGGCATCCTGCTGCGGATTTTCCGGCGCGACGCTGTCCGCGGAGGTGGAGATCGGTTTGCCCAGGGTGTTGTTCAGGGCGACCAGATCCTGCTCGTTCAGCGTACCTAACGCCGACTTGATGTTCAGCTCGTTGATCAGGTAGTTGTAGCGCGCATTCGAGAGCTGCTGTTTGGCGTTGTACAGCGTGGTGGTGGCGTCAAGGACGTCAACGATAGTACGGGTACCCACCGAGTAGCCAGCTTCCATCGCATCCAGGGAGCTTTGCGCAGAGACCACCGCCTGTTTGTAGGCGTTGATGCTGCTGATAGAGGCATTCACGTTGTTAAACGAAGAACGCACGGTCTGGACCACGCTGCGGTGAGCGCTTTCCAGCTGCTCGCTGGCGCCGACGAAGTTGTACTGCGCCTGTTTAACCTGCGAGTTAACCATCCCGCCCTGATACAGCGGCATGGAGAAGCTCAGGCCGATTTTGTTCTGACCGATATCAGCATCTTGCGCGATGCTGTTTGAGCCGCTGTAGCGGTTGTTGGAAACGCCCGACGAGGCATTCAAATCCAGGGTCGGCAAATGGCCGTCCTGCGCCTGGCGAATCTGCTCGCGGGCCAGATCCTGGCTCAGACGCGCCTGCAGCAGCGACAGGTTGCGGTTCTCCGCTTCCTTCAGCAGGGCGTTCACCGCCTGCGGTTTGCTGGTTTTGAAGCCGTCTACGTTCAGGGAGGCCAGCTCCGGGTAGTAGTTGCCGGTAACCTGGCGCAGCTCTTCCACGGCGTTGTCGAGATCGTTACGCGCGGTCACTTCGTTCGCCAGCACGGCGTCGTATTGTGAACGGGCGTTCTGCACGTCGGTGATCGCCACCAGACCGACGTTAAAGCGCTGGGTGGTTTGATCCAACTGGCGGTAAATAGCCTGTTTCTGCGCTTCGGTATAAGAGAGCGTGTCGATGGCGGCCAGCACTTTGAAGTAGGCCGTCGCGGTATTCAGAATCAGCGTTTGCTGATCGGTCTGATACGTGACATCCTGAATGCCTGCCGTTTTTTCCTGCAGCGTCAGGGCGCGCCATTTCGACATATCAAACAGAACCTGCGTTAACTGCAGCGAGCCGCTGGTGACGTTAGAATTCTGGTCTTTATAATCACGGAAGCCGCTGGTATAGGTATAATCCGCTCCCAGCCCGAGCTGAGGCAGTAATGGACTGCGCGCTTCGTTGATCTTTTCGAACGCGGCGTCACGATCGGCTGCCGATTTACGCAGATCGGGGTTGCTGATGCGCGCCTGCTGGTAAACCTGAAGCAGGTTTTCCGCCTGGCTCATGGCGCTGAACCCGGTCAGGCTCAGGCCGATAAGAATGGGGAGCAATTTCTTCATTTGCATTCCTTGTTGTGAAGCATTTAGCGCTGGTCTAATTCTAAGAAAAATTCCGCTGATTGTATCGATTCTGCCGCCGTAAAAAGTTGGCGTTACGTGCCATCCGGCGGTAATTTGCACCAATCTAACATACGGACCGTAAAACGGTAGCCAAACGGTCTGGAAATCCCTCATTTCGGATTAGCAGGACATGACAATGAGCAAACCCATTCACCAGGGAATTACCTTCTCCAAAAATGATGTAGAAATTATTGCACGCGAAACGCTGTATCGTGGTTTTTTTTCGCTCGATTTATACCGTTTTCGCCACCGTCTGTTTAACGGCGGCATGAGCGGCGAAGTCACCCGTGAAATTTTTGAGCGCGGTCATGCCGCCGTCTTGCTACCCTTTGACCCGGTGCGGGACGAAGTGGTGCTGGTCGAACAAATCCGTATCGCCGCCTATGATACCAGCGAGAGCCCTTGGCTGCTGGAAATGGTCGCCGGCATGATCGAGGCGGGTGAGACGGTAGAAGATGTCGCCCGTCGGGAAGCGCTGGAGGAGGCCGGACTTGAAGTTGGGCGGACGAAACCAATATTAAGCTATCTGGCCAGTCCTGGCGGCACCAGCGAACGGTTATCGCTCCTGGTGGGCGAAGTTGATGCATCGACGGCAAAAGGCATTCACGGCCTGGCCGAGGAAAATGAGGATATTCGGGTGCATGTGGTGAGCCGGGAGCAGGCTTACCAGTGGGTAGAAGAGGGGAAAATCGACAACGCAGCCTCTGTCATCGCCTTGCAATGGCTGCAATTGCATTATCACAATTTACGAAACGAGTGGACAAAATGAAGCGTTATACACCTGACTTCCCTGAGATGATGCGCCTGTGCGAGACCAATTTCGCCCAGTTGCGCCGCCTGTTGCCGCGAACGGATGCAGCGGGTGAGAAGGTGAGCTATCAGGTGGGAAGCGCGCAATATCGGTTAACGATAACGGAATCAACCCGCTACACTACTCTGGTGGCGATAGAGCAGACTCTGCCAGCGGTGAGCTACTGGAGTCTGCCGTCGATGACCGTTCGCCTCTACCATGACGCCATGGTGGCCGAAGTGTGTTCGAGTCAGCAGATCTTTCGCTTCAAAGCGCGATATGATTATCCTAATAAAAAGTTGCATCAACGCGACGAAAAGCATCAAATTAACCAGTTTCTGGCCGACTGGCTGCGTTACTGTTTAGCACATGGAGCGATGGCGATTCCGGTTTGTTAGCGTCGTTAAACCTAAGGACACCATTTGGAAAGCCTGTTAAACCTACCTCTGGCTGGTGAGGCCAGAGTCAGGATCTTACAAATTACTGATACTCACCTGTTTGCTGAAAAACATGAAACGTTGTTAGGCATCAATACCTGGGAAAGCTATCAGGCCGTACTGTCGGCCATTCATGCCTCACAGCGTCCATGCGATTTGATTGTCGCAACAGGCGATTTGGCGCAGGATCACTCCTCCGCGGCCTACCAGCATTTTGCTGAGGGCATCGCGAGTTTCGCTGCACCCTGCGTCTGGCTACCGGGCAACCATGATTTCCAGCCGGCGATGTACAGCACCCTGCAGGAGTCGGGCATTTCCCCCGCCAAGCGCGTGTTTCTCGGCGACCACTGGCAGATCCTGCTGCTGGACAGCCAGGTGTTTGGCGTTCCCCATGGCGAGCTGAGCGACTTCCAGCTGGAATGGCTCGAACATAAGCTGGCGGAGGCGCCGGAGCGTTATACCTTACTCCTGCTGCATCATCATCCGCTGCCGGCCGGCTGCAGCTGGCTGGATCAACACAGTCTGCGCAACGCCGGCGCGCTGGACAGCGCGCTGAGCGCCTGGCCGCGGGTGAAGCATCTGCTGTGCGGCCATATTCATCAGGAGCTGGATCTCGACTGGAATGGCCGACGTATGATGGCGACGCCGTCGACCTGCGTTCAGTTCAAACCGCACTGCGCCAATTTCACCCTCGATACGGTGTCGCCGGGCTGGCGCTGGCTGGAGCTTCACCCTGACGGAACGCTGACCACCGAAGTGTGCCGCCTGGAAGGCGCGGCGTTTCATCCGGATATTGCTTCAGAAGGCTACTGATGGCGACGCTCCTTTATCTGCACGGCTTTAACAGTTCTCCGCGCTCGGCGAAGGCGACGGCGTTAAAGACCTGGCTGGCGCAGCACTATCCTGAGATCGCCATGGTGGTGCCGGAGCTGCCGCCTTACCCGGCGGAAACGGCGGAGCTGCTGGAGTCCATCGTGCTGGAGCACGGCGGCGAGCCGCTGGGGGTCGTAGGGTCGTCGCTGGGCGGCTACTACGCCACCTGGCTGTCGCAGTGCTTTATGCTGCCAGCGGTAGTGGTTAACCCGGCGGTGCGGCCGTTTGAGCTGCTGAACAATTTTCTCGGCCACAATGAGAATCCATACACCGGGCAGCAATATGTGCTAGAGTCTCGCCATATTTACGATCTCAAAGTCATGCAAATCGACCCGCTCGAAGCGCCGGATTTACTCTGGCTGCTGCAGCAGACCGGGGATGAAGTGCTTGATTACCGCCAGGCCGTTCATTACTACGCCTCCTGCCGGCAGACGGTGGAGGAGGGCGGTAATCACGCATTTGTCGGCTTTGACGATCATTTCACTCAGATTATCGAATTTCTCGGCCTGCGCTAAACGGCCCTGAACGACCTACGAATACACACCATGACGCAATCTTCATATAACGCTGATGCCATTGAGGTACTCACCGGGCTAGAGCCGGTGCGCCGCCGTCCGGGCATGTATACCGACACCACCCGTCCTAACCATCTTGGTCAGGAAGTGATTGATAACAGTGTGGACGAAGCGCTGGCAGGCCATGCTAAACGCGTGGAAGTGATCCTGCACGCCGACCAGTCCCTCGAGGTGATTGACGACGGGCGCGGGATGCCGGTCGACATTCACCCGGAAGAGGGGGTGCCGGCGGTTGAACTGATCCTCTGCCGGCTGCACGCGGGCGGTAAGTTTTCCAACAAAAATTACCAGTTTTCCGGCGGTCTGCACGGGGTGGGGATTTCGGTGGTCAACGCCCTGTCAAAACGCGTGGAGGTCAACGTGCGTCGCGACGGTCAGGTCTACAGCATCGCCTTTGAGAATGGTGAGAAAGTAGAGGACCTGCACGTCACCGGCACCTGCGGTAAACGCAACACCGGGACCAGCGTCCATTTCTGGCCGGACGAAAGCTTCTTCGATAGCCCGCGCTTCTCCGTTTCGCGTTTGACCCACTTGTTAAAAGCGAAAGCGGTGCTGTGCCCGGGCGTGGAAATTGTTTTCCGCGACCAGGTCAACAACAGCGAGCAGAGCTGGTGCTATGCCGATGGCCTTAACGACTACCTGAGCGAAGCGGTGAACGGCCTGCCGCTGCTGCCGGAAAAACCTTTCGTCGGCACCTTCTCCGGCGAGACGGAAGCGGTGGACTGGGCGCTGCTGTGGCTGCCGGAAGGCGGCGAGCTGCTGACCGAGAGCTACGTCAACCTGATCCCGACCATGCAGGGCGGGACGCACGTCAACGGCCTGCGTCAGGGGCTGCTGGACGCGATGCGTGAGTTCTGCGAGTACCGTAATATCCTGCCGCGCGGGGTGAAACTGTCGGCGGAAGATATCTGGGATCGCTGCGCCTACGTGCTGTCGGTGAAGATGCAGGATCCGCAGTTCGCCGGGCAAACCAAAGAGCGCCTGTCGTCGCGCCAGTGCGCGGCGTTCGTCTCCGGCGTGGTGAAAGACGCCTTCAGCCTGTGGCTGAACCAGAACGTGCAGGCCGCGGAGCTGCTGGCGGAGATGGCCATTTCCAGCGCCCAGCGCCGTCTGCGCGCCGCCAAGAAAGTGGTGCGCAAAAAGCTGACCAGCGGTCCGGCGCTGCCGGGTAAGCTGGCCGACTGCACCGCCCAGGATCTGAACCGTACCGAGCTGTTCCTCGTCGAAGGGGATTCGGCGGGCGGTTCAGCCAAGCAGGCGCGCGATCGTGAATATCAGGCGATCATGCCGCTGAAAGGCAAGATCCTGAATACCTGGGAAGTCTCTTCCGATGAAGTGTTAGCTTCGCAAGAAGTACACGACATTTCGGTGGCGATTGGGATTGACCCGGATAGCGATGATTTAAGCCAGCTGCGCTACGGAAAAATTTGTATTCTGGCGGATGCGGACTCCGATGGCCTGCACATCGCCACGCTGCTGTGCGCGCTGTTTGTGAGACATTTCCGTACCCTGGTGAAAGAGGGGCACGTCTACGTGGCGCTGCCGCCGCTGTACCGTATCGACCTCGGCAAAGAGGTCTACTACGCGCTGACGGAAGAAGAAAAAACTGGTGTGCTGGAGCAGCTGAAGCGTAAGAAGGGCAAGCCAAACGTCCAGCGCTTTAAAGGTCTCGGCGAGATGAACCCGATGCAGCTGCGGGAAACCACCCTCGACCCGAATACCCGCCGCCTGGTGCAGCTGGTGATCAGCGATGAGGATGAGCAGCAGACCACGGCGATGATGGATATGCTGCTGGCCAAGAAGCGTTCCGAAGATCGTCGCAACTGGCTGCAGGAGAAGGGCGATATGGCGGACCTGGAAGTGTAAGACCGCGCGCTGCGCCAGACGTAAAAGGGAGCCTCAGGCTCCCTTTTCTTATTTCGTTTCTGCGTCAGCGGGCTTAGACGCCGGCCTGCAGGATACGGATGTTGGTCTCCAGCACATCGCCTTTGACCGCTTCCGACCAGGCTTTCATGTGCGGGGTCTGCAGGTGCGCTTCAAGATGCGCGACGCTTTCCCACTGTTCCACCATGACGATAGAGTCAGGAGCGGTGGTCTGGAAGCTGACGCCAGCGGCATGATCCACCATGGGCGCATAGCCGTGGCAGCCGGCTTCCTGCAAAACGGTCGGAATAATTTTCGCGAACTGATCGAGAACCGCCTGGCGGTGGTGCTGGCCCGGGCGGGTACGGATTTCTGCAATCACTGTTAACATGGTTAACTCAACTCCTTCTGTGTGGATCTTGTCATACTCCAGGTTCGAATAACTCGAAATATGTAGAGCATAGACCCCTAGTTAACCAAAAATTTCCGCCAGATGCTTGCGATATTCTGCGATATACCGTGGGACATCAGGCATTTTAATCACGTCGTTGGCGATAAAGGTTGGCAGCGCCTCCATACCCAGGAACTGGTTGGCTTTATGGAACGGCAGGTAAACGCCGTCAACGCCGACGCCGTGGAAGAACTGTTCTTCGTCGGTGAAGGCTTCCATCGGCGCGTTCCAGGTCAGGGAGAGCATATATTTTTTCCCTTGCACCAGGCCGCCGGAGCCATATTTTTTGCTGGCGTCGGAGCGGGTACGGCCATCGCTGGCGTACAGCGAGCCGTGGCCTTCGGTAAAGACGTCATCCATATATTTTTTCACCGTCCACGGGGCGCCCATCCACCAGCCCGGCATCTGCCAGATCACCACATCGGCCCAGAGGAAATTCTGCACTTCGGCTTTTACGTCGTACTCGCTGTCGGCGCGAACGCTTTTAACATCGTGTCCGGCGTCGCGCAGATAACTCTCCGCGACCTCGGTCAGGGTGTCGTTCAGCTGGCCATTCGAGTGCGCGAATTTTTTTGCGCCATTGATAATCAGGATGTTGCTCATCATTTGTCCTCAATCTTGAAAATTTGCCGACGATCTTACCCCGCGAAGCGGGGCAGTAAAATGAGCAAAATGTGCAAAGTCTTTTGCTAAATGAGCAATAATATCCTTACCAGTCAACGCGGGCTTCGAAGCCGCCGTCGCGGGCATTGGCAAACTCGACGCGCATGCCGTGCAGCGAGGCGATGCGCCGGACGATCGACAAGCCCAGGCCGCTGCCCGTAGCGTCCTGACCCGGCGGGCGGTAGAAACGCTCGCCGATGCGCGCCAGCGCCTGCGGGCTGATGCCGGGGCCGTTATCGCGTACCCGAAACTCTCGGGCGTTGAGGGTGATATCGACCTGGCTGCCGCGCGGGCTGTAGCGTACCGCGTTATCCAGCAGATTGCGCACCAGCAGGCTGAGGAGCAGCGGCTGGCCGGTGCGGGAGATGCCAGAGACATTAAGATGCAGGCGCAGCTCAATCCCGGCCTGCTGCGCCGGGTGGTACATCTCCATTACCGCCGACTGCAGCAGATCGTCGATGGCGACCGGCTGCACGTCGTCCAGCTGGGCGAGCGAGTCCAGCCGCGACAGCGTCAGCAGCTGATCCACCAGACGGGTGGCGCGATCGATCCCGTGATGGAGCTGAGCCAGGGCTTTCTCACGCCCTTGTGGATCGTCCAGAGAGAGCTGGGCGACTTCAGTCTGCACCTTCAGCGCCGCCAGCGGGCTGCGCAGCTCGTGGGCGGCATCAGAGGTAAACCGACGCTCGCGCAGCATGACGTCGTGGGTGCGCTGGAACAGCTGATTCAGCGCCTCGACCAGCGGGCGGACTTCAGTGGGGATCTTCTCCACGCTGAGCGATTCCGCCGAGTCCGGCGCGCGCAGGCGCAGCGTGCGCGCCAGATGTTTCAACGGCGCCAGTTCGCGGCTTAACAGCACGATGAGCAGCACGAACATCAGCGGCAGGGCGATCATCCACGGCGTTAGCTGCGAGGTAACAATGTCCATCGCCATTTCGCGGCGATAATCCCACTCCTGGCCGACGGCGATACGGTGGCGGCCATCGGCGGTGGTTAACCACAGGAAGCGCCACTCGTCATCATCGCCGCGCAGGTAGCCATCGCTGAAACCCTCGCGCTGCGAGTGCCATTGAATATCCTCCCCGTTTTCGCCGTCGTTAAGCACCATTTTGCCGTCGCGGGTGAAGATGGCGAATGCCAGCGCATCGTCGTCGATATGCCCGTGGCGCACCTTTTTCTTTTCCCCGAGCGATGCCGGCGGGGCGCGGAGCTCTTCGAAATTCATGACGCTCAGGCGGCGGGCGAACAGCAGCTGCTGGGTATCAAACAGCTTATCCAGCTTTTTACTGGTCTGCTGCCAGGCGATCACGCTGGCCACCCCCCAGGCGGCGGCGGTCAGCACGGCAAACAGCAGCGTCAGACGCAGGCGCAGGCTCAGGCGGGCAAGTCGTTTCATGCGTCACCCAGGGTATAGCCGATGCCGTGGACGGTGCGGATAAATTCACTGCCGAGTTTGCGGCGCAGATGATGGACGTGAACTTCCACGGCGTTGCTGGAGACCTCGTCGTCCCAGGTGTAGAGCTTTTCTTCAATAAGCTTACGCGGCAGTACGCGCCCGGCGTTACGCAGCAGCAGTTCCAGCAGGGCGAACTCCTTCGGCTTCAGCGTCAGGCTTTCGCCGTCGAGGCTGGCGGTTAAGCGGTTCGGGTCAAGGCTCACCTTGCCGTGGCGCAGCTCGCTGCTGCTCTGGCCGTGGGCGCGGCGGATCAATGCTTCGAGGCGGGCCGCTACCTCAATCAGGGCGAAAGGTTTGCACAGATAATCATCGGCGCCCAGGCGCAGCCCCTCCACCCGCTGGCTGAGCGCATCGCGGGCGGTGAGGATCAGCACCGGCTCATGGCGGCCTTTGTCGCGCCACTCGCGCAGAATATCGAGGCCATCGATGCCGGGAAGGGTGAGATCAAGAATTGCCGCGTCGTAGGGGGCGCTGTATAAGGCGTTTTTGCCCTCCAGCCCGGCGGTAAACCAGTCGATGCTGAAGCCCATTTTGCTCAGCCCGGCCTTGATGCCATCGCCGATTAACTTGTCATCTTCCACCAATAATATGCGCATTTTCCCTCCTGCCAACCCGGCTGCTCTGCGCAGTAAACCGCGTTGCGACCGGGGTTGTACAGCATTAAAATTTCTTTTTTCCCCTTAAGAAGTCGTTAAGTTTTGTCGGGCGTAATAGGAGCCATATCAACACGAAGGGAGAACACATCATGAAGAAAATTGCTGCGATGACCGCGATCGTTGCCCTGGTTTCCATGCCGGTGCTGGCTGCCGGACAGGGCGGGTATACCGGTCCTTCTGCGACCACACCGGCAAGTTCGACCACCCAGGGCGGCGGATTTACCGGCCCGAGCGGCGCGGTCACCACCGTCACCAATGTCAAATCGCTGCGGGACGATACCTGGGTGACCCTGCGGGGCAAAATTACCGAGCGCGTGTCCGACGATCTGTATAAGTTCCAGGATGCTACCGGGGTGATCAATGTCGATATCGACCACAAACGCTGGAACGGCGTCACCGTCGGCCCGCAGGACACGGTAGAAATTCAGGGGGAAGTCGATAAGGACTGGAACTCGGTGGAGATCGACGTTAAACAGATCCGTAAAATCACGCCATAAGTCTCCGGCGGATAAGCGCAAGATCGGTCAGGAATCGCTATCCTCGCTCTGTCAGAGTATGTCGCGAGGAGGAGACGATGAACGATATTAAGGCCAGCCCGGCGTATGTCGGGCGCTTCCAGCGCGTCTGTAGATACATTGCGCGTCATCTTGATGAGCCGCTGTCGCTGGAGGCGCTGAGCGCGATAGCGCACAGTTCGCCTTACCATTTTCACCGGCAATTTAGCGCGTATACCGGCATTCCCTTGTACCGGTATATTCAGTGGTTACGTCTGCGACGCGCCTGTTGGCGCCTGGCGTTCAACCCCCGCGATAAAATCATCGACATTGCCCTTGATGCCGGATTTCAGAATGCGGAGTCGTTCAGCCGTGCCTTCCGTACCGCGTTTGACCAAAGCCCGACCCAGTTCCGTCAGCAACCGGACTGGGCCGAGTGGCATCGACGCGTACCGAAACATACGCTACAGGAGCAAACGTCGATGGACGTCAATATCATTTCGTTCCCCACCACCCGGGTAGCCGTCCTGCAACATCGTGGCAGCCCGGACCTTGTCAACGCCACCGCCGCGCGTTTTATCGCCTGGCGTAAGACGAGCGGATTATCGCCCGTTGCCACCAGCGAAACCTGGGGGATCGCCTGGGACGATCCGCAGACTACCCCGCAGGAGGCATTTCGTTTTGATCTCTGCGGTACGGTCGAACGGCCGGTTGGTGAAAACGCCTTTGGCGTGATTAACGGCGAAATCCCCGGCGGACGCTGCGCCCTCGTGCGCCATCACGGCTCGCTGGACACCCTGGCGAACAGCGTTTGGTATCTCTATCGCGACTGGTTACCCGCTTCAGGCGAGACGTTACGGGATTTTCCGGTCTACTTCCGTTACCACAATTTTGTCCACCAAGTGGCTGAGCATGAGCTGCAAACCGATATTTATCTGCCGCTGGCCTGATTAAGGTGACGGAATCCTCAACCGATCTCACGGCCTGTGACTCAGGGCGTGAGATCGGGTATTATCGCGGGTAGTTTTGCCGTCCGAACGGTCGGTACCCAGATTGAGGATCCACGATTAATGAGCGATATGGCAGAGCGCCTTGCGCTGCATGAATTTACGGAAAATGCTTACCTGAACTACTCCATGTACGTGATCATGGACAGGGCATTACCGTTTATTGGCGATGGCTTAAAACCGGTCCAGCGTCGCATCGTCTATGCGATGTCCGAACTGGGGTTGAACGCCAGCGCCAAATTCAAAAAGTCCGCCCGCACCGTCGGCGACGTGCTGGGTAAATATCACCCACACGGCGACAGCGCCTGCTATGAAGCGATGGTGCTGATGGCGCAACCCTTCTCCTATCGCTATCCGCTGGTGGATGGCCAGGGGAACTGGGGGGCGCCGGACGATCCGAAATCCTTCGCCGCCATGCGTTACACCGAATCCCGCCTGTCGAAGTATGCCGAGCTGCTGCTCAGCGAGCTGGGGCAGGGGACGGTCGACTGGGTGCCAAACTTTGACGGTACGCTGCAGGAGCCGAAAATGCTGCCGGCGCGCCTGCCAAACATCCTGCTCAACGGCACCACCGGCATCGCGGTGGGCATGGCGACCGATATTCCACCTCACAACCTGCGTGAAGTGGCGAAAGCGGCGATTACGCTGATTGAGCAGCCGAAAACGACCCTCGACGAACTGCTGGATATCGTGCAGGGACCGGATTTCCCGACCGAGGCGGAGATCATCACTTCGCGGGCGGAAATTCGCAAAATCTACCAGAACGGACGCGGCTCAGTGCGCATGCGCGCGGTATGGAGCAAAGAGGACGGCGCGGTAGTGATCAGCGCGCTGCCGCACCAGGTCTCCGGCGCCAAAGTACTGGAGCAGATTGCCGCGCAGATGCGCAATAAAAAGCTGCCGATGGTGGACGACCTGCGCGACGAATCGGACCACGAAAATCCGACCCGCCTGGTGATCGTCCCGCGCTCCAACCGGGTGGATATGGAGCAGGTGATGAACCACCTGTTCGCCACCACCGATCTGGAGAAGAGCTACCGCATCAACCTCAATATGATCGGTCTCGACGGCCGCCCGGCGGTAAAAAACCTGCTGGAGATCCTCAGCGAATGGCTGGTGTTCCGTCGCGATACCGTACGTCGCCGTCTGAACCACCGGTTAGAGAAGGTCCTTAAGCGCCTGCATATCCTTGAAGGTTTGCTGGTGGCGTTCCTCAATATTGATGAAGTCATCGAGATCATCCGCACGGAAGATGAGCCGAAGCCAGCCCTGATGTCGCGCTTTGCCATCAGCGAAACCCAGGCGGAAGCGATTCTGGAACTGAAACTGCGCCATCTCGCCAAACTGGAAGAGATGAAGATCCGCGGCGAGCAGAACGAGCTGGAAAAAGAGCGCGATCAGCTGCAGGCGATTCTGGCCTCTGAACGTAAGATGAACAACCTGCTGAAGAAAGAGCTGCAGGCCGATGCCGATGCTTTCGGCGACGATCGCCGCTCGCCGCTTCACGAGCGTGAAGAAGCGAAAGCGATGAGCGAGCATGATATGCTGCCGTCTGAGCCGGTCACCATCGTTCTGTCGCAGATGGGCTGGGTGCGCAGCGCCAAAGGGCACGACATCGACGCCCAGGGGCTGAGCTATAAAGCGGGCGACAGCTGGAAAGCCTCGGCGAAGGGCAAGAGCAACCAGCCGGTGGTGTTTATCGATACCACCGGGCGCAGCTATGCCATCGATCCGATTACCCTGCCCTCGGCGCGTGGCCAGGGTGAGCCGCTGACCGGCAAGCTGACGCTGCCGCCGGGCGCGACCGTGGAACATATGCTGATGGAAGGCGACGATCAGAAACTGCTGATGGCCTCCGACGCCGGCTACGGTTTTGTCTGCACCTTCAACGATCTGGTGGCGCGCAACCGCGCCGGCAAAGCGTTGATCACCCTGCCTGACAACGCGCATGTGATGCCGCCGCTGGTCATTGAGGACGAGTCCGATATGCTGTTGGCCATCACCGCCGCCGGGCGGATGCTGATGTTCCCGGTCAGCGATCTGCCGCAGCTGTCGAAAGGCAAGGGCAACAAAATCATCAACATTCCTGCGGCGGAAGCCGCCGCCGGCCAGGACGGTCTCGCACATCTGTTTGTCCTGCCGCCGCAGAGTACGCTGACCATTCATGTCGGCAAACGGAAGATCAAACTGCGTCCGGAAGAGCTGCAAAAAGTCACCGGCGAGCGCGGCCGCCGCGGTTCGCTGATGCGCGGGCTGCAGAAGATTGACCGTGTTGAAATTGACTCGCCGCGCCGCGCCGCGGCAGGCGATAGCGAAGAGTAAGCGCTTCTCCTCCCGTCTTTGACGGGAGGAGGCGAAAAAAAGCCGCAAAATCGTTGTTTATTCAGGCGTTGCGATTAACAATGTCCATCATCAGGGGCCCAGGAAGAACGGTCCCGGCCTGCGCAGAACTTGTGAGCCTGCCTTCTGCCAGCAGCGAATAATTCTAAGCGGTTTGGGTTTTAGAGGTAGCTATGCTATTCATTTTTCGAGTAATTTTCGTGGTCATTTATTGCATCGTAGTGTGCATACTTGGCTGTCTGTACTGCTTGTTCAGCCCGCGTAATCCAAAACACGTTGCCACTTTCGGCCATCTGTTTGGCCGCTTATCCCCGGTGTTTGGTCTGAAGGTGGAGCTGCGCAAACCTGCCGATGCGGAAAGCTATGGCAACGCGATCTACATCGCTAACCACCAGAACAACTATGATATGGTGACGGCATCTAACATCGTGCAGGCCCCGACGGTCACCGTGGGGAAAAAGAGCCTGTTGTGGATCCCGTTCTTTGGCCAGCTGTACTGGCTGACCGGTAATCTGCTGATTGACCGCAATAACCGAACCAAAGCGCACGGCACCATTGCCGAGGTCGTCAACGCCTTTAAAAAGCGTAAAATTTCGTTCTGGATGTTCCCGGAAGGGACCCGCAGCCGTGGTCGCGGTCTGCTGCCGTTTA
The DNA here is from genome assembly GCF_040062505.1 of Klebsiella sp. JN_Kp127. Taxonomy (NCBI): domain Bacteria; kingdom Pseudomonadati; phylum Pseudomonadota; class Gammaproteobacteria; order Enterobacterales; family Enterobacteriaceae; genus Klebsiella; species Klebsiella sp. JN_Kp127. The sequence goes on along the minus strand of NZ_JBEAHS010000035.1, from coordinate 23,023 downwards.
AAACCGGCGCCTTCCACGCGGCTATTGCCGCCGGCGTGCCGATTATTCCGGTGTGTGTCTCGAATACATCGAATAAAATAAAGCTCAATCGCTGGAACAACGGTCTGGTGATTGTGGAAATGCTGCCGCCGGTGGATACCAGCCAGTTCGGTAAAGACAACGTCCGCGCGCTGGCGACGCATTGCCGCGAGCTGATGGCCGCCAAAATCGCTGAGCTGGACAACGAAGTGGCCGAGCGCGAAGCGGCCGGTAAGCAATAAGACAGGAAACGCCGCCAACGCGCGCGTATTGCTGGCGGGAAACGAATTCCCTTTTTCATTTGTCAGTATGTCATGGAGTTAATATGTCACTCAGTCGGCGTCAGTTTATTAAGGCTTCCGGCGTAGCGCTGTGCGCTGGCGCCGCGCCGCTGAAGGCCCATGCCGCCGGCCAGCAGCCTGCGCTGCCGGTTCCGCCGCTGCTGGAGTCCCGTCGCGGTCAGCCGCTGTTTCTGACGCTGCAGCGTTCGCACTGGTCGTTTACGCCAGGCACCCGCGCCCCCGTCTGGGGGATCAATGGCCGCTATATGGGGCCGACGATCCGCGTCTGGAGCGGGGACGACGTCAAGCTTATCTACAGCAACCGTCTGACGGAGAACGTCGCGATGACCATCCGCGGCCTGCAGGTGCCTGGCCCGCTGATCGGCGGCGCGGCGCGCATGATGTCGCCGAACGCCGACTGGGCGCCGGTGCTGCCGATCCGTCAGAGTGCGGCGACGCTGTGGTACCAGGCCAATACGCCGAACCGGATGGCGAAGCAGGTCTATAACGGTCTGGCCGGCATGTGGCTGGTGGAGGATGAGGTGAGCAAGAACCTGCCGATCCCTAACCACTATGGCGTCGATGACTTCCCGGTGATAATTCAGGACAAACGGCTGGATAACTTCGGCACGCCGGAATATAGCGAACCGGGCAGCGGCGGCTTCGTCGGCGATACGCTGCTGGTCAATGGCGTGCAGAGCCCCTATGTCGAAGTGTCCCGCGGCTGGGTGCGTCTGCGCCTGCTGAACGCTTCCAACTCCCGGCGCTATCAGCTACAGATGAGCGATGGTCGACTGCTGCATGTCATTTCCGGCGACCAGGGGTTCCTGCCGGCGCCGGTTTCGCTCAAGCAGCTGTCGCTGGCGCCGGGGGAACGGCGTGAAATTCTGGTCGATATGACCAACGGCGATGAAGTGTCCATTACCTGCGGCGAAGCGGCGAGCATCGTCGACCGTATCCGCGGCTTTTTTGAACCGTCCAGCATTCTGGTCTCCACGCTGGTGCTGACCCTGCGCCCTACCGGGCTGCTGCCGCTGGTCACCGACAGCCTGCCGGCGCGTCTGCTGCCGACTGAGCTGCTCTCCGGCACGCCGATCCGCAGCCGGGATATCACGCTCGGCGACGATCCGGGGATTAACGGCCAGCTGTGGGATCCGCAGCGTATCGATATCACGGCGCAGCAGGGGACCTGGGAGCGCTGGACGGTGCGCGCCGACCGCCCGCAGTCGTTCCATATTGAAGGGGTAATGTTCCAGATCCGTAACGTCAACGGCTCGACCCCTTTCCCGGAAGACCGCGGCTGGAAGGACACCGTGTGGGTCGACGGGCAGGTCGAACTGCTGGTCTACTACGCCCAGCCGTCGTGGCCGCACTTCCCGTTCCAGTATCTGAGCCAGACGCTGGAGCTGGCCGACCGCGGTTCGATTGGCCAGATGCTGGTGAATCCCGCACCGTAAACTCTTCGACCCTGGCCGGCATACGGTCAGGGTTTGAGAAAATCCTCCTTCATTTCCACTATCATTCCGGCTTATAATCCACGCCCTTTTGGTTATTTTTTTATCATTTCCCCGGAAGCAATATGAGCGCAATATCCCTGATCCAACCGGATCGTGACCTTTTTTCCTGGCCGCAATACTGGGCTGCCTGTTTTGGCCCTGCGCCATTTTTACCGATGTCGCGTGAAGAGATGGATCAACTTGGCTGGGATAGCTGCGACATTATTCTGGTCACCGGCGACGCCTACGTCGACCACCCGAGCTTCGGGATGGCTATCTGCGGCCGCATGCTGGAAGCGCAGGGGTTCCGCGTGGGGATCATCTCCCAACCGGACTGGAACACCAAAGACGACTTCATGCGTCTGGGCAAACCGAACCTGTTCTTCGGGGTGACCGCCGGCAACATGGACTCGATGATCAACCGCTACACCGCCGACCGTAAGCTGCGCCATGACGACGCTTACACCGCCGGCAACGTGGCGGGCAAGCGCCCGGACCGCGCCACCCTGGTGTATACCCAGCGCTGTAAAGAGGCGTGGAAAGATGTGCCCGTGATCCTCGGCGGCATCGAAGCCAGCCTGCGCCGTACCGCGCATTATGATTATTGGTCCGATACCGTGCGCCGCTCGGTGCTGGTGGACTCCAAGGCCGATATGCTGATGTTCGGCAACGGCGAGCGTCCGCTGGTGGAAGTGGCCCATCGCCTGGCGATGGGCGAAACCATCGACCAGATCCGCGATGTGCGCAATACCGCCATCATGGTGAAAGAGGCTCTCCCGGGCTGGAGCGGCGTAGACTCCACCCGTCTGGATACCCCGGGCAAAATCGACCCCATCCCGCACCCGTATGGTGAAGATCTGCCGTGCGCCGATAACAAACCGGTCGCGCCGAAGAAACAGGAAGCGAAAAGCATCACTGTGCAGCCGCCGCGGCCAAAACCGTGGGAAAAAACCTATGTGCTGCTGCCTTCTTTCGAGAAGGTGAAAGGCGATAAGGTCCTGTACGCTCACGCCTCGCGCATTCTGCACCATGAAACCAACCCCGGCTGCGCCCGGGCGCTGATGCAAAAGCACGGCGAGCGCTACATCTGGATCAACCCGCCGGCAATCCCGCTCTCCACTGAAGAGATGGACAGCGTCTTCGCCCTGCCTTACAAGCGGGTGCCGCATCCTTCCTATGGCGATGCGCGCATCCCGGCGTATGAGATGATCCGTTTCTCGATCAACATCATGCGCGGCTGCTTCGGCGGGTGTTCGTTCTGCTCGATCACCGAGCACGAAGGACGCATTATCCAGAGCCGTTCAGAGGATTCGATCATCAATGAGATCGAAGCTATTCGCGACACGGTGCCGGGCTTTACCGGCGTGATCTCCGATCTCGGCGGACCCACCGCCAACATGTATATGCTGCGCTGCAAATCGCCACGCGCCGAGCAGACCTGCCGCCGACTCTCCTGCGTCTACCCGGATATCTGCCCGCACATGGATACCAACCATGAGCCGACGATCAATCTTTACCGTCGCGCCCGCGAGCTGAAGGGCATCAAAAAGATCCTTATCGCCTCCGGGGTACGCTATGACATCGCGGTCGAAGATCCGCGCTATATCAAAGAGCTGGCGACCCACCACGTCGGCGGCTATCTGAAGATCGCGCCGGAGCATACCGAAGAGGGCCCGCTGTCGAAGATGATGAAGCCGGGAATGGGCAGCTACGACCGCTTTAAAGAGCTGTTCGACACCTATTCGAAGCAGGCGGGTAAAGAGCAGTATCTGATCCCGTACTTTATCTCCGCCCACCCGGGGACCCGTGATGAAGACATGGTGAACCTGGCGCTGTGGCTGAAGAAGCACCGCTTCCGTCTCGACCAGGTGCAGAACTTCTATCCGTCGCCGCTGGCGAACTCGACCACCATGTATTACACCGGCAAAAACCCGCTGGGCAAGATCGGCTATAAGAGTGAAGAGGTGGTGGTGCCGAAGGGCGATAAACAGCGCCGTCTGCACAAAGCGCTGCTGCGCTATCACGATCCGGCCAACTGGCCGCTGATCCGTCAGGCGCTGGAGGCGATGGGCAAGAAACACCTGATTGGCTCACGTCGCGACTGCCTGGTGCCGGCGCCGACTCTGGATGAGATGCGCGAAGCGCGTCGCCAGAACCGTCATACCCGCCCGGCGCTGACCAAGCACACGCCGATTGTGCATCAGCGTTCTAACGGTGGCGCAACGGCGAAAAAGCCCGTTAAACGGGGTAAAGTCGCCGGGCGTTAAGCCTGACTTTGCGCCCGGCAGCGTTTCGCTGGCCGGGCGGTTTCTCAAGCCGGACACGCGTCAGCGCTGCCCGGCTTTTTTACCTGTTATCCGCCGAACTGATCCGGGTCGGGCCCCAGACGCTTGCCCTGATCCAGTTTGGCAATCTCCCCCAATTCTTCTTTATCCAGGCGGAAATCCCAGACGTTAAAGTTTTCGGCGATGCGCGACGGCGTGACGGATTTGGGGATCACTACCAGACCGCTGTCGAGATGCCAGCGGATGACAATCTGCGCCGGCGTTTTGCCATATTTATCAGCCAGCTGATGGATAACTTTCTGATCGAAGACGCCCTTACCCCCTTGGGCCAGCGGGCTCCAGGATTCGGTCTGGATCTTGTGGGTGGCGTTCCAGGCGTGCAGCTGCCGCTGCTGCAGCAGCGGATGCAGCTCTATCTGGTTGATCACCGGCGCAACCCCGGTTTCATCAATCAGCTTCTGCAGATGCGGCACCTGGAAATTACACACGCCGATGCTCTTCGCCAGCCCCTGCTGCTGCAGCTCAATCAGCGCCTGCCAGGCCTCGACGTAATGGCCGATAGCCGGCACCGGCCAGTGGATTAAATAGAGATCCACATAGTCCAGCTTCAGCTTGCTGAGACTCTCTTTCAGCGCCTCGTGCGGCCGTTTTTGATCGTCGTTCCACAGCTTGGTGGTGATGAATAGCTCATCGCGATTGACGCCAGCGCTTTGCAGGGCGTTGCCGACGCCAGCCTCATTTTGGTACGCGGCGGCGGTGTCAAAAGAGCGATAACCGACTTCCAGCGCCTTATGAATGGCGGAGACGACTTCCTCGTTGCCAGCTTTCCACACGCCGAGACCCAGCTGCGGCATCAGGTTGCCGTCGTGTAGTTTTATAACGGTTGGATGTGTCATGCCTTCCTCCTGTTAATGAACTCGGCGAAGCAGGATCCGCCGAGGGGTAGCATTAAGTCTGGACGAAATAGCTAAAAACGGTAGTAAAAACACCTCTCCCCGACGTTTGTTTAACGTAAGGGGAGGTGAATCAGGCGGGGTAACTTAGCGGGCAGCCTCGTAGATACGACGGCTGACGTCCAGGGTGATATCCTGGCGCTCGCCCAGCTTGGTCATGCCGTGCTCTTCCAGTTTCGCCAGCAGCGCCGGGATGGAGCTACCGTCGAGACCGTAATCGGAGAGGCGGGTCGGCACGCCCATCTGCTCGAAGAACTGGCGCGTCGCGGCGATGGCGGCATCGATGCGCTGGTCGTCTGAGCCCTCGGTGATATGCCACACGCGCTCCGCATATTGCAGCAGCTTCTCGCGCTTGGTATCGCGCTTCTCATTCCACAGCGCCGGCAGAACGATAGCCAGCGTCTGGGCGTGATCGAGACCATGCATCGCCGTCAGTTCGTGACCAAGCATATGCGTTGCCCAGTCCTGCGGCACGCCAGCGCCGATCAGGCCGTTCAGCGCCTGGGTCGCGGCCCACATAATGTTGGCGCGCACGTTATAGTTTTCCGGCTCCTGCAGCGCTTTCGGGCCATCCTCGATCAGGGTCAGGAGAATGCCTTCGGCGAAGCGGTCCTGAATTTTGCCGTCAACCGGGTAGGTGACGTACTGTTCGACGGTATGGACGAAGGCGTCAACCACGCCGTTGGCGACCTGGCGCGGCGGCAGGGTATAGGTGTAGACCGGATCGAGGATCGCGAACTGCGGCTGAACATGGGAAGACATAAACGCGCGTTTGTCGCCGGTGGTTTTCCGCGAAATCACCGCCCCTTTGTTTGATTCAGAACCGGTCGCCGGCAGAGTGAGAACCGAGCCCATTGGAATGGCGCTGGCGATCTTACTGCCATAGGTTTCCAGAATTTCCCACGGATCGATATTGGCGTCATAGTGGGCTGCTGCCGCGATAAATTTGGTGCCATCCAGCACCGAACCGCCGCCGACCGCCAGCAGGAAGGTGACCTTCTCTTCGCGGGCGAGCTTCACCGCATTCATCAGGGTTTCGTAAGACGGGTTCGGCTCGATGCCGCCAAATTCAAGGACGTCCAGGCCATTCAGGGCGGTCAGTACCTGATCCAGGACGCCCGTTTTTTTCACGCTGCCGCCGCCGTAGGTGATCAGTACGCGAGCTTCCGCCGGGATCTGTTCACGCAGTTTTTCAATCGCGCCTTTGCCAAACAGAATGCGGGTTGGGGTATGCAGGTCAAAATTATTCATTGCTTGAATCCTCAAAAGAGTAAAACCGCCGACAGGGACGATACCGCTGCCCGATGACGGTTATTGTGGTCCTGGCGCCGTTGCCCCTCAATGCACATTTCTGCCTATGTCTTGCCTATTTCTCCATATGGCTGGAGAATTCGCGGCGGCCTGCGCACAATGTACGGGTGAAGAAACATCGGGAGAGACGGTGGTAATGCAACACGCAGAGATATGTCAGACACTGACAGAGAAGGTTAACCAGCTGAAAGATAAGCACGAAATGTTAAGTTCGCTGCTACCCGACGTCCGCCTGCTGTACGGGACGCAGCCGGGACCGCGGATGCCGGTGATGTACCAGCCGGGGATCGTTTTTCTCTTTTCTGGCCATAAAATTGGTTATATCAATGAGCGGACGTTTCGCTACGATACAAACGAATATCTGCTGCTGACCGTACCGCTGCCTTTCGAATGCGAAACCTTTGCCACCCCGGAGGTGCCCCTGGCCGGCATGCGCCTGAACGTCGATATCCTGCAGCTGCAGGAGCTGCTGATGGATATTGGCGAGGATCCGCTGTTTCAGCCCGCCGTCGCCTCCAGCGGGATAAACTCCGCAGTGCTCTCGGAGGATATCTTGTGCGCTGCTGAACGGCTGCTCGACGTGATGGAGCGGCCGCTGGACGCGCGGATCCTTGGCAAGCAGATCGTCCGCGAAATTCTCTACTATGTGCTGACGGGACCCTGCGGCGGCGCGCTGCTGGCGCTGGTCAGCCGGCAGACCCACTTCAGCCTGATTAGCCGCGTACTCAAGCATATCGAGAGTCAATACACCGAAAACCTCAGCGTCGATCGGCTGGCGGCGGAAGCGAATATGAGCGTATCGGCGTTTCACCATAATTTTAAATCGGTGACCAGCACTTCGCCGCTGCAGTATCTGAAAACCTACCGTCTGCACAAGGCGCGCATGCTGATGATCCATGACGGGATGAAGGCCAGCGCGGCAGCGATACAGGTGGGCTATGAAAGCCCTTCCCAGTTCAGTCGCGAGTTTAAGCGCTACTTCGGGATGACGCCCGGGGAAGACGCCGCGCGTATTCGTACGATGCAGGGAATGTAATACCGGGGAGGGAGCAGGCCGGGCGGGCGCAGCCCCCCGGCAGTCGACGTCAGGCGCTGCAGTATTTCTTTTTGATCACCACGAACAGCGTGCCGAGCAGGCCAGCCAGCAGCAGGGCAATCGGCAGGATCATCAGGCAGGTCATCACCTGATCTTCATGACGCTTCACGAACGGGATCATGCTCAGCGCATAGCCGAGGCCCGTGACCACGCCGACCCACAGCAGGGCGCTCAGCCAGTTGAAGAACTGGAAGCGGCGGTTCGGCAGACCGGAAATCCCCGCCATGGTTGGCAACAGGGTACGGACAAATGCCAGAAAGCGGCCCGCGAGCAGCGCCAGCAGACCGTGGCGGTCAAACATGCAGGTGGCGCGCTGATGGTACTTATGCGGCAGGTGCGCCAGCCAGCCTTTCACCGTTTGCGTATTGCCCAGCCAGCGCCCCTGTACATAGCTCAACCAGCAGCCGAGGCTGGCGGCGGCGGTCAGAATGGCGATAGTGGGCACAAAGTCCATGACGCCTTTAGCAATCAGCGCGCCGGCGAGCAGCAGCAGGCTGTCTCCAGGTAAAAAGGAGGCAGGCAGCAGCCCGTTTTCCAGAAACAGGGTCGCGAACATAACCAGATATACAACGCCCACAACATGAGGGTTCGCCAGTGCGGCAAAATCATGTTGCCACAGCGCGGCGACAATCTCTTGAATGACAACCATGGACTTTCCTAAGTGGTACCGTATTGTTGACTAGTGTACTCCTGAAGAGACCCGAGCACCTTGATCCCGGGCGCAACAAAAGCGGCCGCTCCGATAAAAAGCGTCCGCTATTGTTGCCACTGACTGTCACTTTACACGATACGCGCGAAGCCCGCTGCTAAATCCGCCTGCAGATCGTCAACATTTTCGAGACCAATGTGCAAACGGATCAGCGTGCCGCTGAAGTCGACTTCCGCATCCGGTCGGATGTGAGCGATTTGCTCCGGCTGATTGGCCAGAATCAGCGATTCAAAGCCGCCCCACGAGTAGGCCATGCTGAAGAGGCTGAAGTTGTCGAGATACGCTGCCAGTTCAGCGTCGTTGAGACGCTTGTTGAGCACAAACGAGAACAGCCCGCTGCTGCCGGTAAAATCGCGCTTCCAGAACTCATGGCCTTTACTGCCGGGCAGAGCGGGGTGGTTGACCCGCGCCACCTGCGGATGCTGCGCCAGCCACTCGGCGATGCGCAGGCTGCTTTCATGATGCTGACGCAGGCGGACGCCCAGCGTGCGCAGGCCGCGGCTGGTCATATAGGCGGTATCGGCGTCCAACATTTGCCCCATCAGATAGGCATTCTCACGCAGCTGCGGCCAGCAGCGCGCGTTCGCCACCGCGGTGCCGACCATGGCGTCGGAGTGGCCGATCAGGTATTTGGTGCCTGCCTGAATAGAAATATCAATGCCAAAATCCAGCGCTTTGAACAGGATCCCCGCCGCCCAGGTGTTATCGATCATGATAATCGCTTCCGGGGCGACCTGACGCACGGCGGCGACAATCGCCGGCACATCGTGCACTTCCATGGTGATGGAGCCGGGCGATTCCAGGAACACCACCCGGGTCTCAGGGCGAACCAGACGGGCAATATCGGCGCCGATTAAGGGATCGAACCAGCTGGTGGTCACGCCGAGTTTGGCGAGAATTTTGGTACAAAAATCCTGGCTTGGCTCATAGGCGGTATTGGTCATCAGCACATGGTCGCCCTGCTCGACAAACGCCAGGATAGTGTTGGCCACCGCGGCCGCGCCGCAGGGGAAGAGGGCGCAGCCGGCGCCGCCCTCCAGCTCGCACATCGCTTCCTGCAGCGAGAAGTGGGTCAGGGTGCCGCGACGCCCATAGAACAGCTCGCCGTTGGCCCGATTGCGGGTGGCGTGCTTTTTGGCCTCTACGGTGTCGAACACCAGCGATGACGCGCGCTGGATCACGCTGTTCACTGAGCCCTGGGTATATTTTTTGCTCCGCCCGGCGTTGACCAGCGCGGTATCAAGATGTTTATCAGCCATGTTGATGAACCTGTTTTTATACGTCTGGACGTCTAAACTAGCATGAATCTTCTTTTCTGTACCAGCGCGCTGCCGATACAGGCGAAAATTTTACCAGGCCCGCGGTTAGCCACTTTTTTACTGCGTAAGCGCAAGGAAAATAAACGTGATTTGCTGCACAGTGTAAATACTAATGAGAACCACTATCAATTCGATGTCGTTTTGATATTATTGTGGGCAGATTTTGTGATTATCGTCGTGGAGATAGAGCGTGGGTAATAATTTGATGCAGGCGGATCTCTCCGTTTGGGGTATGTATCATCATGCCGATATTGTCGTTAAGGTGGTGATGATTGGCCTGATTCTGGCGTCGGTCGTCACCTGGGCCATCTTCTTCGGTAAAGGGGCGGAAATCCTCGCCAGCAAGCGTCGCCTCAAACGTGAACAGCAGCAGCTGGCGGAAGCCCGCTCTCTCGATCAGGCCAGCGATATCGCCAGCGCCTTTGAGGCGAAAAGCCTCACCACCCAGCTTATCAATGAAGCGCAGAACGAACTCGAACTCTCCGCCGGTGCCGAAGACAATGAAGGCATCAAGGAACGAACCGGTTTCCGCCTTGAGCGCCGCGTCGCGGCCGTCGGTCGCCATATGGGGCGCGGCAACGGCTATCTGGCCACCATCGGCGCCATTTCGCCGTTCGTGGGCCTGTTCGGCACCGTCTGGGGCATCATGAACAGCTTTATCGGCATCGCCCAGACCCAGACCACCAACCTTGCGGTGGTGGCGCCGGGCATCGCGGAAGCGCTGCTGGCGACAGCTATCGGTCTGTTCGCCGCCATCCCGGCGGTGGTCATCTATAACATCTTCGCCCGCATGATCGGCAGCTATAAGGCCTCGCTTGGCGACGTCGCCGCTCAGGTCCTCCTGCTGCAAAGCCGCGACCTGGACCTCAGCGCCAGCGGCGTGAAGCCGGTGCGCAGCGCGCAGAAATTACGGGTAGGTTGATCGGCTATGGCGATGCGTCTTAATGAAAATCTGGACGATAACGGCGAAATGCATGAGATCAACGTGACGCCGTTTATCGACGTCATGCTGGTTCTGCTGATTATCTTCATGGTAGCCGCGCCGCTGGCGACGGTCGACGTGAAGGTCAATCTGCCGGCCTCCTCCAGCCAGCCGCAACCGCGACCGGAAAAACCTATCTACCTGTCGGTGAAGGCGGATAAGAGCATGTTCCTCGGCAACGACCCGGTGACCGAAACGAATATGATTAACGCCCTGGATAGCCTGACCGCCGGCAAAAAAGATACCACCGTCTTCTTCCGCGCGGATAAAACCGTCGATTACGAGACGATGATGAAAGTGATGGATACCCTGCATCAGGCGGGCTATCTCAAGATCGGGCTGGTGGGCGAAGAGACCGTCAAAGCCAAATAACCCGATGCTTTTCCTGAAAAGGCTGGCCGCGCGCCGGCCTTTTTTATTGTCCTCTGCCAGCGAAGTGTTGGCCTGGCGTTGCCATCACGTTATCTGTCTGAGATATAATGTCGCTTCTTTTTGTTAACTGACAGGATCTTATGGAACGCTTTCTGGAAAATGCTATGTACGCCTCGCGCTGGCTGCTGGCGCCGGTTTATTTTGGCCTCTCGCTTGGTCTGATTGCGCTCACCATCAAATTTTTTCAGGAGATCTTCCACATACTGCCGCATATTTTTAGCGTCAGTGAGTCGGATATGATTCTGACCCTGCTGTCGCTGGTGGATATGACCCTGGTGGGCGGTTTGCTGGTGATGGTGATGTTCTCCGGGTATGAAAATTTTGTCTCGCAGCTGGATATTAACGAGGGTAAAGAAAAACTCAGCTGGTTGGGCAAAATGGACGCGACGTCGCTGAAAAATAAGGTTGCCGCCTCCATCGTGGCGATCTCCTCTATTCACCTGCTGCGGGTGTTTATGGATGCGAAAAACGTCCCGGACAATAAGCTGATGTGGTATGTCATCATCCACCTGACCTTTGTGCTGTCGGCCTTTGTGATGGGCTACCTCGATCGTCTGACCAAAGTGAAACACTGATCCTTTCTCTCCCGGCGGCGTTAGCCGCTGGGCTTTCTTCTCCCCGTTTCTGCTGTTCTGCGCTGGCGTATGTCCGGGCTTCTGCTTTGCTTAAAGGGCGCTTAACAACGGAGGCAGGGTGATGACGCGATTAACGGCCAAAGATTTCCCGCAGCAGCTGCTCGAGTATTATGACTACTATGCCCACGGCAAAATCAGCAAACGCGAGTTTCTCCAGCTGGCGGGGAAATATACCGTCGGCGGGATGACCGCGCTGGCGCTATTTAATCTGCTGAAGCCCGACTATGCCCTGGCAGAGCAGGTACAGTTCACCGACCCGGATATCCGCCCGGAGTATATTCATTATCCCTCTCCTGACGGCCACGGCGAAGTGCGGGCTTACCTGGTGACGCCGACGAAAATAGCCGACAAAGCGCCCGCCGTGGTGGTGGTGCATGAGAACCGCGGCCTGAATCCCTATATTGAAGATGTCGCCCGGCGGGTAGCGAAAGCGGGGTATATCGCGCTGGCGCCGGATGGCCTGAGCTCCGTTGGCGGCTATCCAGGGAATGATGATGAAGGCCGCGCGCTGCAGCAGAAAGTCGATCCCGTGAAGCTGATGAATGACTTTTTTGCCGCGGTCGCGTTTATGGCGAAGCATCCGCAGGCGACGGGGAAGGTTGGTATCACCGGTTTTTGTTACGGCGGCGGCGTCAGCAACGCGGCGGCGGTCGCCATTCCGGAGCTGGCCTGCGCGGTGCCGTTTTACGGCCGCCAGCCGCCGCTGAAGGAGGTCGATAAAATTAAAGCGCCGCTGCTGCTGCACTATGCCGGCCTCGATAGCGGCATTAATGAAGGCTGGCCCGCCTATGAACAGGCGTTGAAGGAACACCATAAAGTCTATGAGGCCTATCTCTATCAGGGCGTGAATCACGGCTTTCATAATGATTCCACGCCGCGCTACGATCGGGCTGCGGCGGACCTGGCCTGGCAACGCACGCTGGCATGGTTTGAGAAGTATTTACGCTAGCGCAAACGTCATAAATAGCGCTACCGCTCGCTTATGGCAGGCTATCGGCTGGAAAGCTAAAAACCGGAGGCGGGCGCCTCCGGTGGGTCAGCGCGCTACGCCTGGCGCTTATCTTCCGTTTGGGTGTCAAAGTCGCGGGCGTCGTGGCGCTCATGCAGTTGCTCATTGAGCGGGCCGTTGGTGCGGTTAACGATGCGTCCGCGCTTGACGGCGGGGCGGTTGCCGACATCCTGCGCCCAGCGCAGCACGTTGGTGTAGCTCCCGGCGTCGAGGAACTCCGCCGCGTTATAGACATTGCCCAGCACCACGTTGCCATACCATGGCCAGACCGCCATATCGGCGATGGTATACTCCTCGCCGGCCACATAGCGACCGCGGGCGAGCTGTTTGTCCAACACGTCGAGCTGGCGTTTGGCTTCCATGGTAAAGCGATCGATCGCGTACTCGATCTTCACCGGCGCATAGTTATAGAAGTGGCCGAAGCCGCCGCCGAGGAAGGGCGCGGCGCCCTGCAGCCAGAACAGCCAGTTAAGGGTTTCAGTGCGGCCAGCGGGATCCTTCGGCAGGAAGAAGCCAAATTTTTCCGCCAGATAGAGAAGAATGTTGCCGGATTCGAATACTCGGGTAGGCGGTGTGGTGGAGTGATCGCTCAGCGCCGGGATCTTCGAGTTCGGGTTGATGTCGACAAAGCCGCTGGAAAACTGATCGCCTTCGCCAATGCGTATCAGCCAGGCGTCGTACTCCGCGCCGCTGACGCCCAGCGCCAGCAGCTCCTCCAGCATGATCGTCACCTTCTGGCCGTTGGGCGTGCCAAGTGAGTATAGCTGGAGCGGATGGGTTCCCACCGGCAGGACGCGTTCATGAGTCGCGCCGGAAACGGGACGGTTGATGTTGGCGAACGCGCCGCCGCTGTTTTGCTTCCATTCCCACACTTTTGGTGGCTGGTAGTTTTGCTCTGACATGCTGGTTTGCCTTTTTCGTGGATGTACAAAAAGTGTAGCAGGTGACCTCAGGCCATAATCCGCGCGGCCCACACGCTGACATCATCGCCGCTGCCCAGATCCGGCTGCACCAGACCATTGACCATAAAGGTCGGCGAGACATGGATGCCGTTCTGGCGGGCATATTTGCTGTGCCACTTGATCACGTCCTGCAGCTCCGGGCGGGCAAAGGCGGCTCCCAGCAGGACGTGACTGTAGCGCTCAATGCGTTCAATGATTTGCTGCGGCGTGGCGTTCATGTTCGGCCCGCTGCAGTGATCGGTAAATTCAAACTCTTCCCGATGGTCTGCCACGGCCTGCATCACCTTATGCGCCTGCTCTCTGCCATGCGGCAGGGTGGACGCGGCGAGGATGCAGCGGACAATCACCCCGGAGAACAGATGCCACGGCTGCGACTGCAGCCGTATCTTGATGGTTACGTTATCGGCGCCGACCTCATCGAGCAGATCGTCGAGTTTATTAAACGCGCGGACAGAGTAGGGGCAGGTGGGCTCAAGGAACACCTCAAACGTCCGCGGGCCGTGTCCCCAGACCAGCGGTTGGGCATTCAGATGCGAGGGTGTGCTCATTGTCGACTCCTGATGTTGCGTTGTTTTTTTGTTATATCACCGATAACGATATCACTTCTGCTTTCGGCTGCAGGGTTATTTTCCTTAACGGCACGATTAGCGAAACGAATGAGTGGTATCATCGTTACACCTCTGTCTGGTAAGTGCCTGCGGCAGGATAAGAAGAGGGAGTTTTGTTTCGCCAACTGCCCGGGCTGCATTTATTTGAGGTCAGGCTAAATGAGCAAAGGATCGACAAGCAGTGACGCCCCGTTTGGGACATTGTTAGGCTACGCGCCCGGCGGCGTGGCAATTTATTCATCGAATTACAGTAGCTTAAATCCGCAGGACTATCCGGATGACGCGACGTTTCGCAGCTACATCGGCAATGAGTATATGGGGCATAAATGGCAGTGCGTTGAATTTGCGCGCCGCTTTCTGTTCCTGACCTACGGGTTTGTCTTTACCGATGTTGGGATGGCCTATGAAATCTTCTCCCTGCGCTTTCTGCGCGAAGTGGTCAATGACAATATTCTCCCGCTGCAGGCCTTCGCCAACGGCTCCCGTCGTCCGCCGATCGCCGGTTCGCTGCTGATCTGGCAGAAGGGCGGCGAGTTTAAGCACACCGGCCACGTCGCGGTGATCACCCAGCTTGTCGGCAATAAGGTGCGTATCGCCGAGCAGAACGTCATTCACTCGCCGCTGCCGCAGGGCCAGCAGTGGACCCGCGAGCTGACCCTCGAGGTCAACGCCGGCCGGTACACCATCAAAGATACCTTTGCCGATACCGAAATTTTAGGCTGGATGATCCAGACCGCCGATACCGAACACAGCCTGCCGCAGCCGGTGCTGCCGGGCGAGGCGATGGCGATCAAGGGCGCGCGGCTGCCGAACAACGGCCAGTTCCGCGGCAAATGGCTGAACGAGAAAGATCCGCTGCAGAAAGCCTACGTGGCGGCCAACGGCCATTTTATCAATCAGGATCCCTATCAGTATTTCACCATCAGCGAAAGCGCCGAACAGGAGCTGATTAAAGCCACCAACGAGCTGCACCTGATGTATCTGCACGCCACCGATAAGGTAATGAAGGATGATAACCTGCTGGCGCTGTTTGATATCCCGAAAATCCTCTGGCCGCGTCTGCGTCTCTCGTGGCAGCGCCGGCGTCATCATATGATCACCGGGCGCATGGATTTTTGCATGGACGAGCGCGGGCTGAAGGTGTACGAGTACAATGCCGACTCCGCCTCCTGCCATACCGAAGGCGGGCTGATCCTCGAGCAGTGGCTGAAGCAGGGCTACTACGGCACGGGTCACAATCCGGCCGAAGGTCTGCTCGATGAGCTGGCGGGGGCGTGGAAACACAGCCGGGCGCGGCCATTCGTGCACATCATGCAGGACAAGGATCTGGAAGAGAATTACCACGCGAAGTTTATCCAGCGTTCGCTGACCCAGGCCGGTTTTGAGAGCAAAATTCTCTTTGGCCTCGATGAACTGCGCTGGGATGCCGCCGGCCAGCTGATCGACGCCGACGGGCGGCTGGTCAACTGCGTCTGGAAAACCTGGGCATGGGAAACCGCCATTGAGCAGGTGCGCGAAGTCAGTGCCGATGAGTACGCGGCGGTGCCGATTCGTACCGGACATCCGCAGAATGAGGTGCGACTGATTGACGTCCTGCTGCGTCCTGAAGTATTGGTATTCGAACCCCTGTGGACGGTGATCCCGGGCAACAAAGCGATCCTGCCGGTGCTATGGTCGCTGTTCCCGCATCATCGCTATCTGCTGGATACCGATTTCGTGGTTAACGACGAGCTGGCGAAAACCGGTTATGCCGTGAAGCCCATTTCCGGACGCTGCGGGAACAATATCGATCTGATCGGGCCTCAGGATGAGGTTCTGGATCAGACCAGCGGCCAGTTTGTCGATCGTAAGAATATCTACCAGCAGCTGTGGTGCCTGCCGAAAGTGGATGGCAAGTATATCCAGGTGTGCACCTTTACCGTCGGCGGTAACTACGGCGGTACCTGCCTGCGCGGCGATTCGTCGCTGGTGGTGAAAAAAGAGAGCGACATAGAGCCGCTGATCGTATTGAAAGATAAAGCGTGATGTGCTGACCCCGGATAGCGGCTCGCGCCCTGTCCGGGGAGAGCGCAGAGACACGAACCAGGATAGCCCGGTCCGGTAAGCGCCGCCGGGGACCACCTGCAACAAAGCCAAGATAATTAACACAACAACAAGACAGAAAAGGAAAATAGTATGCACGATCGGCGTCTCGCCGCCCGCGCGGGTGAACTCAAGCCCTCCGCCGTCCGCGAACTTCTCAAGCACAGTAAACTGCCGGGCGTGATCTCGCTTGGCGGCGGCATTCCGGCCCCGGAACTGTTTGATACCGAAGGCCTGGAGCTGGCGGTGCAGAAGGTGATGAGCGAGCGTTTTCATGACGCATTTCAGTACGGTCTGACCGAGGGCTACCCGCCGCTGCGTCAGGCGGTGAGTGAAATCTGCCACTCCCGTGGCGTGACCTGTTCAGCCGCTCAGGTCTATATCACCTCCGGCTCCCAGCAATCGCTGGATATCGTTGCCCGCACGCTGCTCGATCCAGGCGATACTATCGTCGTTGAGCGACCCACCTATCTGGCGGCGCTGCAGGTGTTTCAGCTGGCGCAGGCCAATATCCTCAGCGTCGATACCGATGATGACGGGATGCTGGTGGAGCAACTGGCCGACCTGCTGGAGACCACCCGCGTCAAAGCCGTCTACCTGGTGCCGACGTTCGGCAACCCCGGCGGTAAAACGCTGAGCGAGGCGCGTCGTCGCCGGCTGGTCGAGCTGGCGAAAAAATATGACTTCGTCATTCTGGAAGACGATCCCTACGGTGAAATTAGCTTTACTGACGCCGTGCGACGTCCGCTCTATCAGCACGCCGTTGAGCTGGGCTGTGAAGATCAGGTGGTTTACACCTCGACGTTTTCAAAGATCCTCGCGCCGGGGATGCGTATCGGCTGGATCGTCATGCCGGACTGGCTGGCGCAGCAGACGGTGATCGTTAAGCAGGCGGCGGATCTGCATACCAATATGCTGTCGCAGGTGATCACCGCGGAATACCTCAGCCTGAACCGGCTGCAAAATCAGATTGCGTTGATTCGCGAAGACTATCGCAAGAAGTGCGTGGCGCTGGCCGACGCGCTGGAGAGTCGCCTTGGCGAGCATCTGGAATTCAGCCGCCCACAGGGTGGGATGTTCCTGTGGGCGCGTTTCCGCTATCCGTTCGATACCATGGCATGGATGAAGAAAACGCTGGAAAACGGCGTTGTGTACGTCCCGGGGGAAGCGTTCTATCACGATAATCCGGATACCCGTACCCTGCGCCTTTCCTACTCCACGGTGTCGGAAGCGGGGCTGCTGACCGCCGTTGAGCGGCTGGCGGCCTCCCTGTAACGACCCTGCAGTGTGCCGCTTAGCGGCGGCGCACCCTCTTCGCCTCAGTAGCGAGAGGGGGTGACGCTAGCGTTCAGCGCTGGGGTCACTCCGTATCGGCGATGCGATCATCCAGCCAGACCAACATCAGCGCTGCGAGAAAAGCCACCGCAAAGGTACCAATAAACAACCACATAGATGTCCCTCACGGGTTAATTATTTTGCTGATTTTACCGGAGAGCGATCGTTTCGGTCGGAGATGGTGATTTTTGTCCCAGCCGAATGGCTGGCGAGAGAGAAAAAGTCATCGGCATCAATATCGAAGTTAAGAATAATTTCCCTGTATTCCCCACCGTTAATTAACGCTTTGGCTTCTTTAACACTACTGGCAATAATGACAGGCATCAGTTTTATCTCATTTTGAAAACTGAGAAGCAAAATAAGAGTTAGTTCGTACCAGATCAACTACTTTTTATCGTATGCGACCGCAGAAAAAAACGACATCCCGTGGCTCGGCGATAGAGGAGGATTTTGTGACAGCGATCGGCTCATCAACAGCGGGATCTTATCGGACGCTGGGACGGGCTGCTGTTTCGCCAGCCCGCCGGGATTATTCACCCTGCTGTTTTGCCCGTAATATCTCGCCGCAGCGCTGCCGGTCCTGACGCAGCGTCTGCTGTTCCTGCGGGCTGAGCTGATGCCAGGTGTCCAGCATCCGCTGCCCCAGCGCCGGCAGGTAATGCGCTTTATGCAGCGCGTAGTCAGAATTCCCCCCCTCGACGATGTTTTGCATATCGTCGAGGAACTGGCGGCTGTCGTCATGATCGATCACGCAAAATACAGCCCGGTAGTAAGCTTCGTCTTCCTCGGTGTAATGCGGGGTGAACCACCAGACCAGCAGCGCGGTAAGCGCCAGCAGCGGGATAATAAAGGGTAATTTTTTCAACATCAGTTTTTCGGCCGGAGACAATCAGCCGTCAGTGTACCTGCAACGATGTCAGGATGTAAGCGCCGGCCCCGGCGGGCCGGCGCAGGCTAGTAGCCGACCGGGTAAATGCGGCCGGTCTGCACCCCTTCAATGCTGCGGCGATAGGCCTGCGCCACGGCGGCGGCGGGGACGCTGGCAAAGCCCGGGAAAAAGTCGCCGTAGGCCGCCAGCGACTCGCTGAGCACGGTGGGGCTGATGAGATTAATGCGGAGCCCGCGCGGTAGTTCGCAGGCGGCGGCGCGCACAAAGCCTTCCAGACCGGCGTTAACCGTCGTGGCATTGACGCCCTGAGCAATCGGCTCCTGCGCGACAATGCCGCTGACCAGAGTAATCGACCCGCCGTCGCGCAGGAAATGCTGGCCGATCAGCGCCAGGCGAATTTGCCCCAGCAGCTTGTCCTGCAGACCGAGGTTGAACTGGCTATCGGTCATGGTGCTTAACGGCCCAAAGTGCAGATTGCCGGTGGTGGAGACGATGGCGTCTACTTCGCCGGTCTGCGCAAACAGCGTCTCGACGCTCCCCTGGGAGGTAATATCCACCTGATAATCCCCCCGGGTGCGGCCGACGCGGATAACGTCATGTCTCTGGCCCAGTTCTTCGCTGACCGCGCGACCAATGGTGCCGCTGGCACCGATAACGATAATTTTCATGGCTGACTCCTCGTGAGGTGAAAGGCTATTCTTTAATAAAACGGATATCGGATAAACTGGCTAAAAGTTAGAACATTACTAACCAGAGGTTAGCAATATGGATAAGCTGCGAGGGATGGAGACGTTTATTGCTGTGGTGGAGTGCGGCAGCTTTACCGGGGCGGCGTCGCGCCTGGGGCTGTCGGCGGTAATGGTCGGGAAATACATCGCCCATCTGGAAACCCAGCTGGCGACGCGTCTGCTGGAGCGTAACACCCGACGCCAGAGCCTCACCGACGCAGGGCGGGTCTATTTTGACGAAGCGAAACGGGTGATGGAGCAGGTCTCCATCGCCGAAAGCGCCGTTGAGCGGCTGCGGCTGGCGCCCGCCGGCACCCTGCGGGTGAGCGCGCCCACCTCGTTCGGCGCCAGCGTGATCGCGCCTCTGACCGCCACCTTTCTGCAGGCCTGGCCAGCGGTCCGGGTGGAACTGGATCTGACCAACCGGATGGTCGATCTGGTGGATGAAGGTTTCGATCTGGCGATCCGCATTGGCGAGATCCATCAGGAGGATCTGGTGGCCCGCTATCTGGCGCCCTATCGGATGGTGATCTGCGCCGCGCCGGCTTATCTGGCGCGTTACGGAACGCCAGGGACGCCGGAAGATCTCGCCGATCATCTCTGCCTGTCCCATACGGTCTGGACCGCGCGCAACGAGTGGCGGCTGCCGGGCATGGAGGGGGAAGTGCGCTGGAAGCGTGATGCGGTTTTGCGCTGCAACGATGGCTATGCGCTGCGCCATGCGGCGATCGCCGGGGCCGGGCTGCTGATGCAGCCGGAGGTGCTGCTGGCCGATGCGCTGGCCAGCGGCAGCCTGATGCGGGTGCTGGAGGCGTGGACCCCACAGCCGAGGCCTGTACATCTGCTCTGGCGTCAGGATCGCCGGCCCCTGCCGAAGCTGACGCAGTTTATCGCCCACCTTCAGCAGGGAATGGCCGACGCGCTGGCGACGACCCGCGCGTCGGAATAATCACTCCTCCCGTAGCGCCTGCTGCCAGTCGGCAATCAGATCGTGAGGATCTTCGATCCCGACCGACAGGCGAATCAGCTGCGGCGTGATGCCGTTCGCCAGGCGCTTCTCCAGCGGGATCGAGGCATGGGTCATGCTGAAGGGCTGGCTCACCAGGCTCTCCACGCCGCCCAGACTCTCCGCAAGGGTGAACCAGCGCAACTTGCTGATGATGCGTTCGGCGTAACCGTCATCGCCCTTCACCACGACGGAAATCATGCCGCCGGGCAGGGCCATTTGCTGGCGCGCCAGCTGATGGTGCGGGTGCGAGGCCAGCCAGGGGAACCAGACTCGCTCCACCTCCGGCTGCTGTTCCAGCCATTTGGCGAGCTGCAGCGCGTTCGCGCTGTGTCGCTCCATCCGCAGCGCCAGGGTGCGGATGCCGCGTAGCGTCAGGAAGCTGCTGAACGGGTCGAGTACACCGCCTACCGCATTCTGCAGGTAGCCAAGCTTTTCCGCGAGCTCAGCGTTATCGCCAACCACCGCCAGGCCGGCGACGACATCGGAATGGCCGTTGAGGTACTTGGTCGCGGAGTGGACCACAATATCAAACCCATGCTCCAGCGGGCGATGGATCGCCGGCGAGGCGAAAGTGTTATCGGCGACGCTGATCAGGTTATGGCGGCGCGCGATGGCGGCGATGGCGCTGAGATCCGCCAGCTTCAGCAGCGGGTTGGTGGGCGTCTCCACCCAGATCATGCGCGTATCGGGGCGGATCGCCGCTTCAATCCCCGCCAGGTCGTCGGGTTTCACCCAGCTCACCTGCAGACCAGCGCTACGGCGGCGAACGTTTTCCAGCAGGCGGTAAGTGCCGCCATACACATCATCGACCGCCACCAGGTGGCTGTCCTTATCCAGCAGCTCCAGCACGGTGGAGATGGCGGCCAGCCCGGAGGCGAACGCGTAGCCGCGCGTGCCGTTTTCCAGGTCGGCGATCGCCGTCTCCAGCGCGTGGCGGGTAGGGTTCCCGCTACGGGAATATTCATAGCCGGTATGCTGCCCCGGCGCCGGCTGAGCAAAAGTGGAGGTGGCGTAAATCGGCGGCATCACTGCGCCGTGGCTGTCGGTGAAGGTTCCGCTATGTACGCTCAGGGTGTGGATGGATGACATAAAAAATTCCTTATTGTGCGACTCGGTTACGCCAGGCGGTCAGTACATCGCTGCGGGTGACCAGGCCAAGAAAACGCGCGTTGTCAGCGATCACCGCCACCAGACCGCGATCGAGAATGGCCTGCAGTTCGCTCTCTGGCGCACGCTTATCGAGAGTTTCAACATGGCGGCTCATCGCTTCGCTAACCGGCAGAGAGAAGCGTTGGCGATCGCCCTTTACGTGGCGGATCAAATCCCACTCATCGACGATGCCGACCACGCGGCCATCCTCCAGCACCGGCAGCTGGGAGATGTCATACAGCCGCATGCGGGTAAATACTGCGGCCAGGGTGTCGTCCGGCGCGGCCGTGACGGTGGCGCCTTCGTCATGGCGCAGGGCGATAAAATCACTGAGATCGCCCTGTTCGGGGCGGGCGATCAGCCCCTGCTGGCGCATCCAGTCGTCGTTGAACATTTTTGACAGGTATTTATTGCCGCTGTCGCAGGCGAAGGTCACCACCCGCTTCGGACGGCTTTGCGCCCGGCAGTAGCGCAGCGCGGCGCTGAGCAGGGTGCCGGTGGAGGAGCCGGCCAGTACCCCCTCGACCTGCAGCAGCTGGCGCGCGGTGTGGAAAGCTTCGCGGTTGCTGACGCGATAGGCGGTATGCACCCCTTCCAGCCTGGCCAGCGGCGGGATGAAATCTTCTCCAATCCCTTCGACCAGCCAGGATCCCGTTTCGCCGTAGCGTCCGGTATCAACCTGATCGGCAAGGATCGAGCCCGCCGGATCGGCGAGGATAAATTCCGTTTTCGGCGAATGTTCTGCAAACCAGGCCTGAAGCCCGCCCAGCGTGCCGCCGGAGCCAACGCCGACGACGATGGCGTCTATGTCGCCCTCCAGTTGCTGGAAAAGTTCCGGCGCGGTGGAGGTAGCGTGCGCCAGCGGATTCGCGTCGTTGTTAAACTGGTCGATGTAAAAAGCCCCCGGCGTTTCATCGGCAAGGCGGCGGGCATAATCCTGGTAGTAGGCCGGGTGGCCTTTATTGACGTCGGAGCGGGTGAGCAGCACCGTCGCGCCCAGCGCCCGCAGGTGAAAAATTTTCTCGCGGCTCATTTTGTCCGGCACCACCAGGATCAGGCGGTAATTTTTCTGCGCCGCAATCAGCGCCAGGCCGAGGCCGGTATTGCCGGCGGTGGCTTCGATAATTGTCCCGCCGGGCGCCAGTTTTCCCTGGCGCTCGGCTTCGTTAATCATCGACAGCGCAACCCGATCTTTAATTGAGCCGCCCGGATTCTGATTTTCCAGTTTTAAAAACAGACTGCAGGGGCCGGTATCCAGTTTGTGCAACTGGAGCAGGGGAGTATGACCGATCAGGTCGCTCACGGAATGAAACAGTGACATAACCATTTACCCACTCGTTTAAGATATTTTTGCATGGTAGGTCTGTGAAATCGGTTATTTAAAGAATATTTCTCTGTCATTTAGCGCAAAATGGAATATAAGATGCTATTCAGCCATCCGGAGGGAAAGCAGGGTAGCCGCCTGGGCGGATCGATTGCCAGAAAAGGGCGTTTTTAGCCGCTTTTGGCGACAAAAAGGCGATTTTAATCAGCGTGTTATCTGATATCTGGCAATGTATTTGCGAAAAGATTCTATGGGGAACAGGCCTGCGCTTGCCGTTAAGTGGCAGCGGGCTGGCCAGGAGAAAAACGCAGCAGGGAAATCACGGCTTAACGGAGTTCGATGGAGAGTCCGGATGTAGAAAAGCAAAAACCCGCCTTTTGGGCGGGTTCTTTAAATAGTGGTGCCCGGACT